>JAOPWK010000079.1 GCA_025965735.1 Frankiales bacterium | reverse complement strand
GCCACTGCCGCGCTGGGCGCCCGTCGCGCTCGCGGTCGCGGCGCTGCTCGTCGCGCTGCTGCTGCGCACGGTCCTGGGCGGCGGGCCCATCGCCACGGCGGTGATGGCCGCCGTCGTCTACGTCCTCGCGACGTACGCCGTGTCCCGCGCCCGCGAGGGCAGCCGTCGCGCCGCCGACCGGTCCGTGACCGCCGCCGTCACCCTCGCCTTCCTGCTCGCGCTGCTGCCGCTGGTGTCGCTGCTCTGGACCGTCACCTCCCGCGGGGCCGCGCGGTTCGACGTCGACTTCTTTGCCCTGACGATGCGCAACATCGTCGGCGAGGGAGGCGGCGCGCGGCACGCCATCATCGGGACGCTGCAGATCACCGGGCTGGCGACGCTCATCTCGGTGCCGATCGGCCTGCTGACGGCGATCTACCTGGTCGAGTACGGCCGCGGACGGCTCGCCCGCTGGGTCACCTTCCTTGTCGACGTCATGACCGGCATCCCGTCCATCGTGGCCGGCCTGTTCGCGTACGCGCTGTTCGCGCTCATCTACGGGCCGGGCGTGCGCTTCGGCCTCGGTGGCGCGGTCGCGCTCGCGGTGCTGATGACGCCGGTCGTGGTGCGGGCCTCGGAGGAGATGCTCAAGCTGGTGCCGGCCGAGCTGCGCGAGGCGTCGTTCGCCCTCGGTGTGCCCAAGTGGCGCACGATCCTCAAGGTCGTTCTGCCCGTCGCGGCCGCCGGCATCGCCACCGGCACGACGCTCGCGATCGCCCGCGTCATCGGCGAGACCGCGCCGCTGCTGCTCATCGCCGGCTACACCTCGAGCCTCAACCTCGACCCGAACAGCGGCCGCATGGCCACCCTGCCCGTCTACGCTTTCTACTCCTTCACCCAGCCCGGCGTGCCGCCGCAGGCAGGTGTCGACCGGGCGTGGACCGCCGCGCTGGTGCTGATCCTCATCGTGCTGGTGCTCAACCTGGTGGCACGGCTGATCTCACGCTTCTTCGCCCCCAAGGGCGCGCGCTGACCCGAGCAGCACCTCGAGGTGACGACGTGGCGCCAGACCCCGTCGAGCGGGGCGTGCCGCAGGTGCCTGCCGACCTCGCGGAAGTCGAGCCGGCGGGCCAGCGCCAGGCCGGCGGCGTTCTCCGGGACCCGGCTGGTCACCTTGTGCAGCGCCGCCTCCCGCACCCTCACGCGTGCGCCCGCTCCGCGCCCACGAGAAGCGCTGCCGCGCCGAGGGAGCAGACCGCGACGACGAGCAGCGCGGGCGTGTACCCCGTTGCGGTGATGAGCGCACCGGCCGCGACCGGCGCGACGACTCGACCGGCACCGACGACGGACGCCAGCCGGCCGCTGACCGAGCCGAAGACCCGCACCGGCACGTACCGTCCGAGCAGCCACGGTTGGGCGATCGTCATGACGCCGAACCCCGCCCCGAACAGCAGCACGAACGTCGCGATGCCCGGGCCGCGCGGGAGCAGCAGCAGCGCAGCCACGCCCACCGCCTGCCCGCCCACCATGAGCGCCGCCAGGCGCGCGAGCCCCACCCGCTGCGCCAGGCCGGTGACGGCGATGCGGCCTGCCACGGACAGGATCCCGATCGCGCCCGCTGCTGTGGCGGCAGTGCCCGCGGTGACGCCGTCGTCCCGGAGGTACGCGACCAGGTGCACCGCGATGACGGTGCCGGACAGGCTCTCCAGGAAGGCGGCAACGGCGAGCAGGCGCACCGGCCGTCGACCCCACGCGAGGGAGACCTCCTGCGGATCGCGTGGCTGCGGAGCCTCGACGACCGGGTGCGGGGGGTCGCCGTCGACGCCCAGTCCGAGGTCGGAGGGGGCACGCCTCAGCAGCAGCGCCTGCGGGAGCGCGCAGAGCGCCAGCAGCACGGCGAACACGAGAAGCGCGTCGCGCCAGCCGATGCGGTCCACCAGCACCTGTGACAGCGGCAGGAAGATGGTCGAGGCGAACCCCGCGACGACGGTGATGGTGAGCAGCGCGGTGCTGCGGTCCCGGTCGAACCAGCGGGTCACCAGCGTGAAGGCCGGCTCGTACATCACGGCCGCACCCGCCAGGCCCACGCCCACGAAGGCCAGGTAGAGGCTGACCAGCCCGTCCGCGCGCGACCAGGCGGCGACCGACGCTGCTCCGAGCAGGCTGCCGCCCGCCATGAGCCAGCGCGCGCCGTGACGGTCCAGGTGCTTGCCGACCCAGATCGCGGTCACGCCGTTGACGGCGATGCCCAGCGACAGCGCACCGGACAGCTGCCCGGTGGTGGCGCCGAGCTCCTCGCGCATCGGCACGACGAAGACGGCAAAGGCGTAGAACAGCACGCCGTACGCGACGGTGCAGGTCGCCGACAGCGTCCACACCATGTGCCAGCCGGGGAAGTCCCGGCGTCGTGAGCGCAGCGTGGTCGTCACCCGGCGCAGCATCCTCCGCCGGCACTCGCCGCCACGAGGCCCCCGCCGGGAACCCCGGTGACGAAGCCCTGCGCCGGCACGTCCTCCGGCCGCGCGCGGTGCGTGTCGTCTCCGCAGCAGCCGCCAACGGAGGTGAGGGCCTCGCCCGTCGGGCCGACGGAGCAGACGCCCGTCTCCGGCAGCTCGAGGTGCACCGCGTCGGCGGCGGCAAGGTCGCCGGCCAGCGCGGCGGCGATGCTGCGCACCTGCTCGTTGCCGGTCGTGATGAGGAAGGTGGGCGCGCGGCCGTAGGACTTCATGCCGACGAGGTAGAGCCCCTCGTCGGGCTGGGCCAGGTCGCGGTGGCCGTGCGGCGGCACGGTCCCGCAGCTGTGGAACTGCGGGTCGACCAGTGGCGCGAGGCGCGTCGGCGCCTCCAGCGCGGGGTGCAGGTCGAGCTGCACCTCGGACAGGATGGACAGGTCGGGCCGGAAGCCGGTCGCGGCGGCGACGTTGTGCAGGCTCTCGATCCGCCGATCGCCGGCCAGCACGGTCACCGTGTCGCCGTCGACCTCGAGCGCCGTCGTGGCGAAGCCGGTGACGAGCTCGATGGCGCCGCTGTCGACGAGCCGCTGCAGGTCGCTGCCGAGCCGTCCGCGCGCCTCCAGCTCGTCGGCCTCGCCCCCGCCGTAGACGCGCTGCGGGTCGCCTCCGCGCACGGCCCAGACGATCGACGTGCCGGGCTCCTGCTCGGCGAGCTTCCCCAGTGCCAGCAGGGTGTTCGCGGCCGAGTGGCCGCCGCCGACGACCAGCGTCCGGCGACCGGCGAAGCGCGCGCGGTCCCGACCAAGGACGTCCGGCAGCGCGCCCACCAGGTACGACCCCGATTCCTGCTCGCCGTGTGCGGGCAGGCCACCTGCGCCCAACGGTGCGGGCTGCTCCCAGGTGCCGGAGGCGTCGAGCACAGCCCGTGCGCGCAGCTCCTCGCCGCTCGCCAGCCTGAGCAGGAAGGGTCGGTCGGAGCGGCCCACCGTGCGCGCCTTGTCCATCCCGTCGCGGGTCACTGCGACGACGCGGGCGCCGGTGCGGACCGCGCTCCCGAGGGCGGCGGCGAGCGGCTCGAGGTAGAGCTCGGCCAGCTCGTCGCCGGTCGGCGGTACGGGCGACGCGGGTCGCGTCCAGCCGGTGCCGTGGAGCAGCTGCTCGGCCACCGGGTCCACGATGTACCGCCACGGCGTGAACGTGCGCACGTGCCCCCACCCGCGGACGGCGGTGCCGACGCGGTCGCCCGCCTCGAGCACGACGACGGGCAGCCCGCGGCTGCGCAAGTGGGCGGCGGCGGCGAGGCCGACGGGGCCGGCGCCGATGACGGCGACGGGGAGGGTGCTGCTCATGAGGTACGTCCTATCGACGGAGTTCGATGGCGCAGAGAGTGCACCTGACATCGACATCTGTCAATGGCTGTACATCACGTCCGTGGTGTGCCGGGTGAAGCCGAGCCGCTCGTACGTCCGCACGGCCGCGGTGTTGCTCTCGTCCACGTAGAGCAGCACCTCGGACAGCCCGCGCTCGGCGAGCGAGTGCAGGCCCACGAGCGTCAGCCACGGGCCGAGCCCCCGTCCCTGCTCGCTGGGGTCGACGCCGACGATGTAGACCTCGCCGATCGGCGGGTGGTCGTGGTGCTCGTGCTCCGAGTGGTCGACGTCGTGGTCGTGCAGGGCGTCGGCGCCGTGACCGCCGTGCACCTTGGTCCAGTGGAAGCCGACCAGCCGCCCGTCGCGCTCGGCGAGGAAGAAGCCGGCAGGGTCGAACCACGGCTCCTTCTCCCGCAGCTCCACCTCGTGCACGCCCCAGCCGCCCTGGTCCGGGTGGTGTGCGAAGGCTCGGTTGTTCAGCTCCGTCCAAGCCTCCTCGTCCTGGCCAGGGACGAACGTCCGAAGTCGGACCCCCTGTGGCGCAACGGGTTCCGGTAGCGGCTCGACCAGCGAGCGGCGCATCTGGAACAGCACTCGGCTGCGCCGGAAGGCCAGCCCCTGCGCGAGCGCCGCCGCCTCCGGACGGTCCCCGTGCGCCCAGAGCCGCAGCCGGCCGTCCGGCACCTGCTGCAGCAGCTCGGTCACGAGCATCCGGCCGAGGCCGCGTCCGCGCGCGCCTGGTGAGACGGCGAGCTCGGCGCTGGAGCCGTCCACCTGATCGGTGACGTCGAGGTGGGCGTACGCGAGGACCTCCGATCCGTCCCGCACCAGCAGGTTGCGCACCTCCGCGTCGCCCCCGTACGGCAGGTGCAGCAGCACGTGCTCGGACAGCGGCGCGATCCGGTCGACTGCCTCCACCTGCTCGACGAGCCGGTGCACGGCCTGCACGTCGTCCGGCAGCAGGCGGCCGAGCACGTCGCAGGTCCGGGTCATGCGGTGACGCTACGACCTGCCGTTCAGGAGGGCGCGGGGGAGGCAGCGGGCGGCGGCAGGGCCAGCAGGTCGCGGTAGTCGCTGCGGTCCAGCGGCTCGGTCGTCAGCAGCCCGTCGCTGCGCGGCACCGGCAGGTCCTCCCCGTCCAGCCGGAAGCGCACGGCGCGCGCGCGACCGGGTGCGGTGAGTGTGGCCACCACCTGGGCGAAGCCGACCGGGTCGGTGATCAGCGGCGCGCTGCCTCCGAGGGTGACGACGGCGACGTCGCTCGCGTCGACCTCGAGGTCCTCCACGTCGAAGGTCGTGGGGATCGCCGAGCGGGTCCCCTCTGCCACCTGCTCCGGTGTCGGTCCCTCGAGCAGCAGGTCCAGCAGCTCGCGGATGCTGGTGGAGCGCTCGACCGCGCGGGTCTGCAGCACCACCAGGTCGTTCCGCACGAAGTAGAGCGCAACCCGGCCGTCGCCGGCGGGGGCGGGCGCCGCCTCCTCGAAGACGCGGAACGGCGCCTCCCGCGGGTCCAGAGCCCGCGGTGCGTCGTCCTGCGGGACGCCGCACGCGGCCAGGAGCGCCAGCAGCAGGACGGTGGCCAGGCGCCTCACGACGGCGATCCCGGCAGCACGATCCGGAAGCGGGCGCCGCCGCCCGGCCGGTCCAGAACCTCAACCGTCCCGCGGTGCGCCTGCACGTGCTGCGTCACGAGCGCCAGGCCGAGACCGGTGCCGTCGCTGCCCCCGCGCATGTTCGAGGCACGGCCGCGGGCGAAGCGGTCGAACACCAGGTCCCGCTCGTCCAGCGGCACGCCGGCGCCCTCGTCGTCCACCTCGAGCACCAGCCGGTCCTCCGCCACCTCGAGACCGATCCGGACCAGGCCTCCGCCGTGCTTGTCGGCATTGTCCGCGAGGTTCGCCAGCACCTGCTCGTAGCGCCGAGGGTCGACGTCCAGCACCGCGGCCTGTCCCGAGACGTCCAGGACCTCCGGAGGCAGCCGACGGCTGGCGGCGAAGGCCCGGGTGAGGGCGACGACGTCGGTGGGCCGCCGCTCGGCCGGCCGGTCCGACTTGGCCAGCTCCAGCAGGTCGGTCACGAGGGACTCGAAGCGGGCCACTTCGGCGGTGAGCAGGTCCACGGCCGCGGCCGTCCGCTCGTCGAGCGACTCCCGACGCCGCTCGAGCACCGTGGTCGCTGCGGAGAGCGTCTGCAGGGGCGAGCGCAACTCGTGGCTGACGTCCGCGGCGAAGCGGCGGTCCGCGTCGGACCGCGAGGACACCTCGTCGACCATCCGGTTGAAGGACACCGCGAGCTTGTCGAGGTCGGGGTCGGTGTCACGTGCGACCCGCGCGGTGAAGTCGCCGGAGGCGATGCTGCCCGCGGCGTCCGCGACCGAGGCGAGGGGACGCAGCACGCGCCGGCTGACGATCCAGCCCACGGAGGCGCCGGCGAGGGTCGTGGCCAGCGCAACCGCGCCCAGCGCGTTGCGGAGCACGCCCAGGGTGCGCTCCAGCTCGGTCAGCGGGCTGATCTCGTAGTAGGAGGCGGCGACGGAGCTGAGCGGCACCCCGACGACCAGCGCCGAGCTGTCCCGCAGCGGAACCCGCTGCACAGCAGGCGTTCCCGAGTCGACGAGCGACTGCAGCCGCGGTGGGATCGCGGTGGTCAGCCCGTTGTCGGCGGACCGCGCGAACCACTGCCCCTCACGCCGGACCAGTGGACGGCGGACCTCGCCGGTGTCCAGGTTCTGCAGCGCGGCGACGATGTCCGGGTCCTCACCGCCGAGCCCGGTCCGGATGAAGGACGCGTCGAGGTAGGCGGCGCGCACCGCGGCCCGCTCCCGCTCGTCGAGCAAGGAGCTTCGCGTCAGCTCGTACGTCGCGACGGCGAGCGAGGCGGACAGCGCCAGCGCACCCAGGCCGAAGACGGTGGTGATGCGCGCCCGCAGGCCGAGGGCCGCCACTACGACATCACCGTGTTCCCTCCGCAAGCCGTCGGCACGTCCGCTCCTGCGTCGCGGAGCGCCGGCGACATGCTCCGCTCACGGGGCGAGCTTGTAGCCCAGGCCGCGGACGGTCACCAGCTGCGCGGGGTTGGCCGGGTCGCGCTCGACCTTGCGACGCAGCCGCCCCATGTGGACGTCGACCAGCCGCTCGTCGCCGTAGACCTCGTAGCCCCACACCCGGTCCAGCAGCTGCTGGCGCGACAGCACCCGCCCGCTCTGCTCGGCCAGCTCGCACAGCAGCCGGAACTCGGTGCGCGTCAGGTGCACCTGCTCACCGCCGAGCAGTACCTCGCCGGCCTCCGGGCGCAGCTCGATCTCGCCGAAGCGCAGCACCTTCTGGTCGCCCTCGCCACTCCCGCTGGCCCGCCGGCGCAGTGCCCGCAGCCGCGCCGACAGCTCCTTCACGGCGACCGGCTTCACGACGTAGTCGTCCGCACCGGCTTCGAGTGCGGCCACCACGTCGTGCGTGTCGTCGCGGGCGCTGACCACCACGATCGGCACGTCCCCCAGCCGGCGCAGCGCGCGGATGCAGTCGAAGCCGTCCATGCCGGGCAGCATCAGGTCGACGAGCACGAGGTCGGCCGGCGTCGCCTTGTGCTCGGCGAGCCCCTCCTCGGCGGTGCCGACGTCGCGCACGGCGTACCCCTCGTCCTCGAGGGCGAGCTTGAGGGACAGGCGGATCCGGTCGTCGTCCTCGACGATCAGCAGGCGGGGCACGAGGCCATGCTGCCAGCAGTCCGGTGCTCGTGGGTCGCCACGCCTGCCCGCTCCGCGAGGTCGGCGCCGGCGCCGTCACCAGGGACGACCGCCACTCCCTCGGGCAGCCACCGGGCCAGCCGCGCGCAGCCGGTGACGGCGTACGCCGCCTCCTCGTCGTACGACACGACCTCCTCGAGGTCGACGACCAGCCGAAGGCAGCCGCACTTCACGACGTCGGCGGCGGCGTGCAGGACCTGCCGGGCCGCGGGCTGGTCGAGGTGCCCGGCCAGGCGCAGACGAGCTGCGCCGGCGGCAGGGGCATCGACCGAGAGGGTGAACACGCGGTCGATCGTGGTCGACCGGTGCGACGGTGCCGGCGCCTTTCGATGACGGTCCGGTGACAGCCGCGGAACGTCATCCGACCGACACGAAACGGTGCGGCGAACGCCACCTCGGCAGCGCACCTTCCTCAGCATGGGCAGCGTGATCGAGCAGCAGCGCGTGGTCGAGGTGGTCGGTGACCTCGACCTGTCGAGCGTCGCCCGTACGCGGGAGCAGCTGCACGCCGCTCTCGCCGCAGCGCCCGAGCAGCTGGTGGTCGACCTGAGCGGCTGCACCTTCGTCGATGCCAGCGCGCTGTCCATGCTGGTCGACGTGCACCGGCGGGCCTGCCGGAGCGGCGGCCTGCTGACGCTGCGCGGCTGCTCCCCGCGGGTGCTGCGGCTGCTGTCGCTGACCGGCCTGCGCCGGGTGTTCGACGTGGAAGCCGCTTAGACCAGAGCCGGTTCGGCGTCCGGGAGCGGCGTGATCGGCGGGGTCACGAACTTGTAGCCGACGTGCCGCACCGTGCCGATGAGCTGCTCGTTGTCGGTGCCGAGCTTTGCCCGCAGCCGCCGTACGTGGACATCGACCGTGCGGGTGCCCCCGTAGTAGTCGTAGCCCCAGACCTCCTGCAGCAGCTGCGCGCGGGTGAAGACGCGGCCCGGGTGCTGCGCGAGGTACTTCAGCAGCTCGAACTCCTTGAACGTCAGGTCGAGCACCCGACCGCGCAGGCGGCACGTGTACGTGCCCTCGTCGATGGTCAGCTCGCCCGCACGCACGACGCCGGGGTCGGCGGCCGGCTCGACCTCGGCCTTCCTGCCGGTGGCCAGCCTCAGCCGCGCGTCCACCTCGGCCGGGCCGGCGCTGTCGAGCAGCACGTCGTCGACGCCCCACTCGCTGGTCAGCGCGACCAGGCCGCCCTCGGTCAGAACGGCGAACAGCGGGATGGTCACGCCAGTGGTGCGCAGCAGCCGGCAGAGCGACCGGGCTCCGGCGAGGTCCTTGCGAGCGTCCACGAGCAGCGCGTCCGCCTGGGGGGCGGTGAGCATCGCGGAGGCCTCGGCCGGCGCGACGCGGATCGTGTGGCCGAGCAGCGCCAGAGCGGGCAGCACCTCGGACGAGGGCGTCATCGCGTTGGTGAGGAGCATCAGGGTGGCCATGTGACTGCCTCCTCCTCGAGCCCGCAGGCGGGACCGTCGTGGGGAGAGGCGCCGTTGCCTCGAGAGCGCAGACTACCGCGGGCATCAGCAGGTGAAGGCAGGATGGGGTCGTGACGGTGACGTGTGACGAGCCCCTCACCTGCGGCGTGCAGCCGTGAGCACGACCCTCCGTTACTGGGCCGGGGCTCGTGCCGCCGCCGGCGTCGCGTCGGAGCAGACGTCGGCGCAGACGCTGGCCGAGGCCCTGCTGCTGGCCCGCTCGGTGCGCGACGACCGCTTCGCCAAGGTGCTCGAGGTCTGCTCGTTCGTGGTGGACGGCGACCCGGTCGGCAGCCGGGACCACGCGAGCGTGCGGCTGGTCGACGGCGGGCTCGTCGACGTGCTGCCTCCCTTCGCGGGCGGCTGACCGCTCCTCTGGCACGATCGCCCGGTGAGCAGAGCTGTCGGGGGGTGCCCCGCGACGCAGGAGCGGGCGCGCCCGCCGGCTGCGGAGCGAGCGAGGATGACTCCGTGAGCGACGAGCAGGAGCCCTCCGCGGACGCTGTCCGCCGTGGCGGCACCGGCGAGGACCGCACCGCTCGCGACTGGGTCGGCAGCGAGGAGCCGGAGGCGCCGGCGGGCGTCGACGCCGAGGGCACCTCGACCTCGGACACGGGACCTGCTGCGGCCGTCACGGAGGACGGACCTGCGCCCGTCGCCGCTCCCGCGGACGCCACCGCGGCCGACGCCGTGCTGTCCGACGCGGTGGTCGGCGTCCCGTCCGCGGTACCTGCTGTCGCCGAGCCCGTGCAGGAGGAGCCGCCCCGCCAGATCGTGCGCGCCACCGGTGCGCCGCGCCGTCCGCCGCTGCTCGTCCAGGGGCTGTGGCCGGCCGCACTCGCGGGCGGGCTCGTGGCCGCGACCGTCTTCGGCCTGCTGCCGCTGGCCGTGGCGGTGCTCGGCATCCAGGTCTTCCTCGTCCTGGGCGCGCTCGCGCTGCTCGACGCGCCCGCCGCGGGCGGTGCCTTCCTGGTCGCCACCGGCACGGTGCTGGCCGCGGACGTGGTGGTGCTCGCCGATGACGGCCGCATCACCGGGCTGGCCGGTGTGGCCGGACTCGGCCTGGTCGCCTCGCTGCTGCACCAGCTGATCCGCAAGGGACGCAGCCGGGTGACCGAGTCCCTGGCCGACACCCTCGTCGTGATCGTCGTCGCGGTGGCCGCGGCGTGCCTGCTCGCCCTGCGCCAGGTCGACGGCGGCGAGCAGGTGCTGCTGGTGAGCATCGGTGCGGCCGGAGCCGTCCTGCTGCTCGGGCGAGTCGGTGACCGGCTGGCGCCGCGGCCGATGCTGGCCGTCGGCTCCACCCGCGGCTGGCCCGGCCTGCTGCTCGGCCTCGGCGGGGGCGTCGCGGTCGCCGTGCTCATCGCGGACCTGGGCTACGGCGACGGCAACCTCCCGGTCCGCTCCGCCGCCCTGCTGGGCCTGGTCGTCGCGTCCACCGTGGCGACCGCGGACCTGGCCGTCGACCTCGGCGCCGCCGAGCTGCGCGCGGGTTGGCGCGACGCCCGCCGCGTCGCTGCGCTGCGTCCCACCGCGCTGCTGCTCCCGTACGCCGTGCTCGGGCCGGTGGCGCTGCTCGCCGGGCGGCTCGTCCTCGCGTGAAGCGCCTGGGCGCGCTCCTCCTCCTGCTCGGGCTGCTGCTCGTCGCCGACCGCGCCGGCGCCGCCTTCGCCGCCCGCGCGATCGCCGAGCAGACGCAGGCCGAGGCGGGCCTGGCTGCCCCGCCGGACGTCAGCATCAGCGGCTTCCCGTTCCTCACCCAGGCGGTGGGCGGCCGCTACGAGCAGGTCACCGTGCGCGCGACCGACGTGGAGGCCGGCGAGGTCCGGGTGTCCGGCTTCGAGGCGACCCTCACCGGCGTGCAGGTGCCGCTGCGGGACGCCCTCTCCGGGTCCGTCACCTCGGTCCCCGTCAGCAGCGTGCGGGCGCGGGCCCTCGTGACGTACGACGAGCTGACGCAGCGCTCCGGCGACCGCCAGCTGACCGTCGCGCCGGTCGGCCCCGGCCAGGTGCGGGTGAAGGGCAGCGTGCGGGTCCTCGGCCAGACGTTCAGCGCCGCAGCGGTCTCCCGCGTCGAGGTCGTCGGCGGCGACCTGCTCGTGACGGCCGAGTCGTACGAGGTGGGCAACAAGAAGGCCGACCGGCTGGTCACGCGGGCGCTGGGCGGCCGCTTGGACCTGCGGGTTCCCGTGCAGGGCCTGCCGTACGGGCTGGAGGTCACGGGCATCGAGGTCGAGGACGCCGGCCTCGCGGTGGTGGCGACAGTGGGCCGCACCGTGCTGGGAAGGGTCGCCGCGGCGGACGCGTTGCCACGGTCGTGACCGGACTGCTGCTGCTGGGGGCGGTGCTGCTGCTGAGCACCGCGGCCGGCCTCGCGCACCGGTCGCGCAGCGGCAAGGTCCGCTCCAGCGTCCCGGAGGGCTCGCTGGTCCCGCTGCTCGCCGAGCTCGGCGAGGCGCCGGGTGAGCGGGCCACGTTGCTGCAGTTCTCCAGCGCGTTCTGCGCCCCGTGCCGCGCCACCCGCCGCGTGCTGGGCGAGGTCGTCGAGCTCGTGCAGGGGGTCGCGCACGTGGAGGTCGACGCCGAGCAGCACCTCGACGTCGTGCGCCGCCTCGGCATCCTCAAGACGCCGACGACGCTGGTGCTGGACGCGGCCGGGCGCGAGGTGAAGCGGGCGAGCGGGCAGCCGCGCAAGGCCGACGTGCTGGCCGCGCTGGGGCAGGCGCTACCGTGAACGGCATGCAGGTGCTGGTGAAGCGACGCGCGGTGGACCTCTGCCGCACCGCTGGCTGCCTCTGTCCGACCTCCTGACCTGACCGTTCCGCGTCACCAGGAGATGTCTTGATCGACCCTCGTGGGCTGCGCTTCGCAGCCTGGGCCACCACGCTCGTCCTCGCCGTCGTGCTGCTCACCAGCAGCACGTGGCTGCTCGCCGCGCAGGCGGTCGTCTTCGCGCTGGGCACCCGCGGCGCCAACCCGTACGCGCTGTTCTGGAGGCGCTTCCTGAAGCGCACCCAACCGGCTGAGCTGGAGGACGCGCGCCCGCCGCGCTTCGCCCAGCTGGTCGGGCTCGTCTTCGCCGTCGTGGGGGTGCTCGGCTTCGCGGCCGGCGCGCCGCTCGTCGGCCTGCTCGCCACCGCCGGGGCACTCGCCGCGGCGTTCCTCAACGCGGCCTTCGGCATCTGCCTGGGCTGCGAGCTGTACCTCATCATCCGCCGCACCACCACCAAGGGAGTTTCCGCATGAGCCGCGCAGACGTGCTCGTCGACGCCGACTGGGCCGAGGCCCACCTCGACGACCCGAAGATCGTCTTCGTCGAGGTGGACGAGGACGTGTCCGCCTACGACGGCGGCCACATCAAGAATGCCGTCCGCCTGGACTGGACGCAGGAGCTCCAGCAGCCGGAGGCCCGCGACCTCATCGACCAGGACGCGTTCAGCGCCCTGATGTCGAAGAAGGGCATCAGCAACGACGACACCGTCGTGCTGTACGGCGGCAACAACAACTGGTTCGCGGCCTACGCGTACTGGCAGTTCAAGTACTACGGCCACGAGAACGTGAAGCTCCTCGACGGCGGGCGCAAGAAGTGGGAGCTCGACGGGCGCGAGCTCGTCAAGGACGTCCCCTCCCGCGCGGAGACCTCCTACACGGCGGCCTCCCCGAACGCGGCCATCCGCGCGTTCCGCGACGAGGTCGTGCCGTCGATCGGCAGCAAGAACCTGGTCGACGTGCGCAGCCCCGACGAGTTCAGCGGCAAGATCAAGGCGCCGGCCCACCTGCCGCAGGAGCAGAGCCAGCGCGCCGGCCACGTCCCCACGGCGATCAACATCCCGTGGAGCAAGGCCGCGGCCGACGACGGCAGCTTCCGCAGCGACGACGAGCTGGCCAAGCTTTACGCGGACCAGGGCTTCGACGACGCCAAGCCGACCATCGCCTACTGCCGCATCGGCGAGCGCTCCTCGCACACCTGGTTCGTGCTGCACGAGCTGCTCGGCAAGACCGACGTGAAGAACTACGACGGCTCGTGGGTCGAGTACGGCTCCCTGGTCGGCGTCCCGGTCGAGAAGGACGTCTGACATGTGCGGCGCTCCTGACCAGGACACGCTGCCCTCGCTCGAGGTCAGCGCCGGCGAGGCCGTGATCCACGGCCACGTCACCCGCGGCGGTGCCGGGCTGCCCGGCGCCTACGTCCGGCTGCTCGATGGCACCGGCGAGTTCACCGCCGAGGTGCAGGTCTCCGCGACCGGCTACTTCCGCTTCTACGCGGCCGCCGGTGACTGGACGCTGCGCACCCTGGCACCGGGCACGTCGGTCGACACTCCGGCGACGGCCGTGCAGGGGCAGGCCGTCGAGGTCACGGTGGACGTCCCGGCCTAACGGCTTGCAGGTACGGGCGGAGGCCCGGCTCCCTCGGGGGCCGGGCCTTCGTGCTGTCTCGGCGGGCGGTCGTGACACCCCACCGCAACGCCGTCGCCGTCGCCGTCGCCGCGGGGCCGGGGCTCAGCAGGTGTGCACCACAAGCCGTCACCTGCCCAGCGGCTGCGCGCGAGCCCGTGATCCTCCGCCGTGGTGTGGTCAGGGCTCTGCGCCACCCGTCTCAGAGCCGCCTGGTCCGAGCCGCGGTGGGCCTCGCGATAGCCTGGCCACCCCCGGTCTGGAAGGTGCTTCTCGGTGCTCGAGCTCGTCTACACCCTCATCCTCGTGGGGGCGTTCGCCTTCATCGGCTGGTTCGCCTTCTACGTCGTCTACAAGCTGTACGAGGGTCAGCGCTGAGGAACCGCTGAGGCGGCCCACAGGGCGGGGTCGCCGTAACCAGCCATCGCAGCCCTCAACCGGGGCACTGACGAAGGCCGCCCTACCCCGGGCCGTGCTCGCCGGGGTAGCGGCCGATCAGTAGACCAGCGCTTGCGCGCCGTCCTCCAGAACCTCCGCGAGGAACGCCGCAGCGCCGGCCAGGCGAACCCCCGGCAGCACGTCTTCCACGCCAAGCCCGCGCCGGGCCGCGCACTGCGTGCACAGCGTCAAGGTCCCCCCGGCCAGCACCGCGTCACGCAGATCGCTGAGCGGTGCGCTGTGTGCCAGCTCGACCGTGTAACCCGGGGTCGCGAACCATGAGGCCTCGCCGGTCAGCCAGAGGCTGGTCGGCACGCCGCTGGCCACGGCGGTGGCACTGACCGTGAAGGCCTGCGCGCAGCGCTCCGGCGCATCGGCACCGGCGGTCGCCTTGACGACGAGGCGGTGGGGCACGGGTGCAGCCTAGATGGCCGAGACAGGGAGATGGCGGGACTGGTGGACGAACCACAGCGTCGTACGGTCGATCATGAGCGACCTGTGCAGCGAGACTGGTG
>JAOPWK010000200.1 GCA_025965735.1 Frankiales bacterium | reverse complement strand
GATCTTGTACGCGCGACCGGTGTAGTAGAGGATCCGCTCGGTCGTCGTCGTCTTGCCCGCGTCGATGTGCGCCATGATCCCGATGTTGCGGGTCTTGGCGAGGATCGCGTTGCTGGCCACTGCTGCTGCTCTTCTTCCCGGGGGTAAGGGACGTGCTGTCTCAGGTCACCCGGGGTCGCCGGGCTTGGCGCTGGGCTACCAGCGGTAGTGCGCGAAGGCCTTGTTGGACTCGGCCATCTTGTGCGTGTCCTCGCGGCGCTTGACGCTGGCGCCGAGGCCGTTGCTGGCGTCCAGCAGCTCGTTCATGAGCCGCTCGGTCATCGTCTTCTCGCGGCGGGCCCGGGAGTACTGGATGAGCCAGCGCAGCGCGAGGGTGGTGCTGCGGCCGGCGCGCACCTCGATCGGCACCTGGTAGGTGGCGCCACCGACGCGGCGGCTGCGGACCTCCAGGGTCGGCTTCACGTTGTCCAGCGCGCGCTTGAGCGTGATCACCGGGTCGGTGTCGGTCTTGGCGCGGCAGCCCTCGAGGGCGCCGTAGACGATGCGCTCGGCGACCGAGCGCTTGCCGCCCACGAGCACCTTGTTGATGAGGCTGGTGACCAGCGGCGAGCCGTAGACCGGGTCGGTGACGACCGGGTGCTTCGGGGCAGGACCCTTGCGAGGCACTAGCTCTTCTCCTTCTTGGCGCCGTACTTGCTGCGAGCTTGCTTGCGGTTGCGGACGCCCTGGGTGTCCAGCGAGCCGCGGATGATCTTGTAGCGGACGCCCGGGAGGTCCTTCACGCGGCCACCGCGGACGAGCACGATGGAGTGCTCCTGCAGGTTGTGGCCGACGCCGGGGATGTAGGCCGTGACCTCGACACCGCTGGTCAGGCGCACGCGGGCGACCTTGCGGAGCGCGGAGTTCGGCTTCTTCGGCGTGGTCGTGTAGACGCGCGTGCAGACGCCACGACGCTGCGGGCTCGACTTGAGGGCCGGCGTCTTGGTCTTCTCGACCTTGTCCTGCCGGCCCTTGCGGACCAGCTGCTGGATCGTGGGCAAAGCGTCTCCTGCTCGTCCTGCTCGGGGTCGTTGCTCGGGCTCCTGCGCCCCACGCGGTCGGGCGTGTCACCCGTCCGGCTCTGCCCGCGCGAGATGACGTACGGGGAGGTGGTGCAGAGGTTGGTGCTCGTCCGGCCCTGCGTCGCGCCGCCGTAGAAGGCACAGCGGCAGGGTGGAGGGCACCCGGACGGCCTGGGTCGCCCCAGGCACGAGAGACGACAGTACCTGCCGCTCGAAGCAGGGTCAAAGACGGGGCGGCCGCAGGGCACCTGTCGCGGCGACACGCCGCGCCTGGGGCCTCGGTGTGACCGCTACCACCCTTGCGGGCTGCTGTTACTCGCGGTAACACTAACCCGGACGACACGTCCCGCACCCTCGGAGGCCCCGGATGGCGACGACCAGCACCCCCGGCACCAGCAGCCGGCTCCCCGATCTGCGCATGCTGCAGGCCGCGCCACCCGAGCCGGCGGACAGCCGCTTCGCCTGGTTGGTGACCGGCGCGCACACCTGGATCCTGGTCGGGCTGTTCCTGGACGGCTGGTTCCACATCCACCGCCCGGACGGCGAGTCCTTCTTCACGCCCTGGCACGGCATCCTGTACAGCGGCGTGGCGGCCACCGTCCTGGTGCACGTCCTGCAGCAGAAGAAGGCCGGCGGCATCACGCCCGGCTACGGGCCGAGCCTGGCCGGTGGGCTGGTGGTCGGCGCGGCCGGCTTCATCGACGGCGTCTGGCACACCGTCTTCGGCGTCGAGGCCGACCTCAACGCGCTGCTGTCCCCGCCGCACCTGCTGCTCATCACCGCGGGGACCCTGGTCTTCGCCGGCCCGCTACGCGCGGCCCTGCGCGCTCCCGCCGGGGCCCGCGGCGGCCTGCCTACGGCGCTGTCCGCGGCGTTCGTCGTCACCGGGCTCGGCTTCTTCACGCAGTACTCCAACCCCTTCACGCAGGTGTACCTGCAGGCGCGCGAGGCGGACGCCTCCCTGGAGGTGCGCGAGCTGCGCGAGGTGGCCGGCGTGGCGGGGGTGATCGTCTTCGCCTCGCTGGTCGCGGGCGCGATCGCGATCCTCAAGGCGCGCACCCCGCTGGTCCCGGGCTCGCTGGCCGTCGTCGTCGCCGTGCCGTCGCTGGCGCTGGTCACCCAGCAGGACACCTACCGCTTCGTCCCGGCGATCCTGCTGGTCGCGCTGCTCGTGGAGCTCGGCGGGCGGCGGCTGTCCCCGGCGCTGGCCGCGCTTCTGGCCACCACGGCCCTGACCACCGCCTGGGTGCTGACCTCGCTGGCCACCCGCGACGTCGCGTGGAGCCGCGAGCTGCTCACGGGCAGCATCGGCTCGGCGGCGGCGGCCGGCTACCTGATCGGCTGGCTGGTCCAGAACGGAGGGGCGCGGGCAGACCAGGCTGCGTGACGGCACCGGCCAAGCCCAGCAAGCAGGGGCTGCAGGCGGCGTACGGCCGCACCGTGCCGGACCTGGTACGCCCGGGCCTGGCCATCCTGCTCCGCGGCATCGACCCGTCGCTGTGGTCGGGGGCGGTCGGCTACCACGTCGCCAGCCCCGGCAACCGGCTCTGGCCGACGCTGCACGCGTCCGGCTGGACGCCGCGCCGGGTCCAGCCGTGGGAGACCGAGGTGGTCCTGGACTGCGGTCTCGGCATCACCAAGGTGACTCCGCGCTCAGGCGACTGCCCACGCTAGCGCCGCGTGCTGACCGGCGGCTCGCTGAACATCTCTAGTAATAAGGCCACGAACGGGGCCGCGACGGAGCGGTCCGGAGCAGGGGCCCCGGACCCAGATCGGGCGCTCCGCGCCGCACCAGTACGCCTGGCTCCTCGAGCCGCTAGCCGCGCGCCCGGCGATCCGGTCGGCTCTCCGCGGCGGTTAGCCAGCACTGTGCGCCGCGACCAAGATGTGCCGCAGACGGCGCGCCGGCCGCCGCCACCTGTCCCCACCGTCGCCGCCCTTCACCGGTCGTCGCCGCACAGGCGCTGCACGCGTTCTGGCCGCCGCCGCTTGACACAGGGCTCCTCAGGCCGCGGGTCGGTTCAGGCCAACCGGGACGAGACGGGCACAGAGCGGCGGCCGGGTCCCGCGTCGGCGCTGTCCTACCTTCAGCCCCGACGTCCCTGCGGGGAGGTCGCTCGAAGGTGCAGGCTCGTCGCGGCCGATCCCTGTCATCCTCCTCCGCGAGGGCGCCATCCGTCGCATGCGTTCAGTTGCTCCGGATGTTGATGACGACCTCCGTGGCTGCGTTGTCAGACGCTGCTGACGGCAGCTGCAGACCCAGGCTCGTCGGGCCAACGCAGCGGCCGTGGATCACGCGGTGCACTCCCTGCACCGCTGTGTCGGCACCGAGTGTGTTCATGATCCGGATTGCCTCGTCCTACCGCTCACGACCTACCGCGAGAACGGCGGTGGCGCAGCGCTCACGGGGGCAGCGGTGCGCTCGCGATCAGGTCGAGCAGTCCGAGCTCGCGCACGTACAGCCCGGCTGTCGAGTCCGGCCGGCGCTCGGCCTCACGCTGCATGGCGGCCCCCAGCCACGCAGCGAAGCCGGTACGCGGCCAC
>JAOPWK010000072.1 GCA_025965735.1 Frankiales bacterium | reverse complement strand
CCGGGGCCGGTGCGGGAGCGGCGCACTCGCACGGGGCCTCGCTGCCGCCGGGGGTGGTCGTGCCCGGGGAGGACGGCAGCGTGGGCGCGGCCGCGGACGGGTCGCAGCCCTCGGCGCAGGTGCCGATGGCCAGCAGCTCGTCCGTGGACTCGGTGACGCCGGTGAGCAGGGCGAGCGAGATGCGGGCGCGGTCCTGCGTGGTCGGCGGGAGCGCCGGGAGCAGCTCCTCCAGCCCGGCGGTCTGCCGGTCGGCGAACGTGCTGAGGACGCGCAGCGGCTCGGTGGCACGCGAGTCGCGGTAGGCGTCGTTGAGCAGGGCCGAGCCCTCGCGCGTCTGCTCGTCCATGGCGGCCAGCGTCTGCTTGACGCGGTCGATGACGTCGGCGCTCAGGGCCTCGCCGGCGGCCAGCGGCTGGCTGGCGCTGCGCAGCGTGATCCCGGCGGCCGTCGAGGAGGGACCGAGGTCCGGCCCCGCGTGCGCGGCGTCGCGGCCGAGAGTGAGGCCCCTGACCTCGCGCAGTCGGGTCGCGGCGAACTCCAGGTGCTGCACGCCCTTCCCGACGTCGCCGTCGGCGGTGCGCAGCTGGAAGGCCTCGGCGGTCTTCTTCACGCCGTAGAAGGGGTCACCCGGCAGCGACTGGCTGCCCGCGACGGCGACGCCGGACACCGCGACGACCGACGCCATGGCTCCCGCGGCGACGGCACCGGCGCGGCGACGCCAGGAGACGGCGGAGGCGAGAGGAGCGGTGGTCGCCGGGGCGGCAGCCTGCACCGTGGCCACGGCCATCAGCCGCAGGCGCAGCGCCTCGCGGAACTCCGCGCGCGGGACCACGGCCTGGTCGAGGGAGCCGCCGACGGTGCGCAGCCGCGCCGCGAGCGCGAGCCCGGGCAGCGCACCGGCCGTACCGCCGTCGAGAGCGCGGGCGAAGTCGGCGGCGCCGCGGGCGCTCGAGGAGAACGGGTTCACCGCTGCACCTCCTGTCCCTGCCGCTCGTCTGCCGTCGTCACAGCGACCAACGACACGGGGTCGGGCGCGGTGACGGCCTTGCCCCGAGATGACTCGATGTGACTACGCGGCCACGCCGCTGGCCCGTCACAGCTCGACGCCCTCGGGGAGCAGCCTGCCCAGCGAGCGGATGGCGCGGTACTGCAGCGCCTTGATCGCGCCGTCGTTCTTGCCCATGGCCTGGGCGGTCTCGGCGACCGACAGCCCCTGCAGGAAGCGCAGCACGATGCACTCCTGCTGCTCGGCGTTGAGCTGCTTGACCGCTTCGAGCAGCACCTTGTTCTGCATCGCCTCCAGGACGGCGTTCTCCGGCCCCTCCTGGGTGAGCGGGGCACCCGACTCGGACACGTCGTCCGTCGTCATCTCCAGCCGGTAGCGGCTGCTCTTGTAGTGGTCGGCGATGAGGTTGCGCGCGATGGTGACGAACCACGCGCCGACGTCACGCCCCTGCCAGGTGAACGAGCCCAGCCGGCGCAGCGCGCGCAGAAAGGTCTCGCTGGTGAGGTCCTCAGCCACCTGGGCGGAGCCCACGCGGTAGTAGACGTAGCGGTAGACCAGGTCGACGTACCGGTCGTAGAGCTCGCCGAAGGCCTCGGTGTCGCCGGCCTGGGCGCGCTGGACGAGGGCCAGCGTGACGGCGACCTCGCCCTCGGCGGGGGCGTGCACGGCAGGGGTGTCGTCGCCGGCGGCGCTGGGCGCGGGAACCGAGACCGCGGTCACCTGCTCGGCCGGGCGCGGGGCGACGGCGGTGCCAACCGGCGTCACCGCTCGGCCCGCGCGCGGGCGCGACAGGACCCGGGAGCGGCTCGCGAGGCGGGGCTCACGGGGTCTCCTGTCGCACGGGAGGGACGCCCAGCCCCCGACCACGGCGGGTCGCGGACGTGAGCGTGGCCACAGATGGTACGGGCACGGCTGCGCTCAGTGTCGGCAGATCTCCGGTGCGGCCTGAGCCGGCGCCGACCGCTCAGTCCCGGCGGGACAGGGCGAGCGTGAGCCGGGACAGCTCCCGCTCCAGGCGGGGCAGGCCTTCGACCTTGCCCAGGCACAGGGCCACGCCCGCCTCCCGCGCCTGCGCCTCCACCGTCTCGTCCAGGTAGGCGGTGTAGAGGACGACCTGCTGCCCGCTGCGCAGGGCCCGGATCCGGCGGGTGGCCTCCAGGCCGTCCATGCCGGGCATCCGCAGGTCCATCACGACGACGTGCGGGTCGTGCTCCAGGGTCAGCGCGACGGCCTCCTCGCCGTTGGCCGCCGTGCCCACCACGTCGAAGCCGTCGAGGCCGAGCATCTCGGCGATGAAGCGCCGCACGTGCTCGGTGTCGTCGACGACGAGCACGCGCACCGGGGTGGGTGGGCGCGTCACGCGGCCCAGGATGCCGCACGCCCTGCCCGGGTCGTGCGGCGGCCGTACCCTCGATCCATGTCCTCCGCCGCGATCCCCCGCCCCGGGCGCGCCGGATCGTCCCGCTCCGCCAGCTCGTCGGGCGCCCCTCGCCGGCTGTCCCCGGCTGCCCGCCGCCGCCGCCGCGGCCGCCGCGCCGCCCGGGTCTTCCTCGTCCTGGTGCTGGCCGTGCTGGTCGGGATGACGACCTTCGTGAGCGGCCTGCTGGCGGCCCCCTTCGACGTGCGGGCCGTCCCGCCGGCGCCCAAGTCGGTGCTGCTGCTCGCCTCCGACGGGACGCAGTTCGCGCAGATCCGCCCGCCGCAGCGGCGGGAGGTCATCCAGGCGCAGGACATCCCCGACGTCATGCGCAAGGCGATCATCTCGGCCGAGGACGCGCAGTTCCTCGTGCACAAGGGGGTCGACCCGACGGCGACGCTGCGCGCGGCCTACCGCGACCTGGCCGGCGGCCGGACGCAGGGCGGCTCGACGATCACCCAGCAGTACGTCAAGAACGTCTACGTCGGCAACGAGCGGACCCTGCTGCGCAAGGTGAAGGAGGCAGGGCTCTCGGTCCGGCTGGAGAACCGCAAGAGCAAGGAGGAGATCCTCACCGACTACCTCAACGTGCTCTACCTCGGCAACAACGTCTACGGCGTCCAGGCAGCGGCGAAGTACTACTACGGCGTCGACGTGAAGGACCTCGACCTCGACGAGACGCCCGGCCGCAACAACCGCCGCGACCCGGTGCTCGCCCTGGCCCGCGCGTCGATGCTGGCCGGCATCGCGCCTGCGCCGTCGGCCTGGAACCCGGTCCGGGACTTCGCGACGGCACGCAAGCGCCAGCAGTACACGCTCAACCAGATGGTGACCAACGAGCACATCACCACGCAGCAGGCCAGTGACGCCTTCCGCCGGGAGGCGGCGGTGAAGCCGCTGCAGGAGACGCCGCCCGAGCCGCCGAGCACGGCGCCGGAGTTCGCCGACCTGGTCAAGGCCCAGCTCCGCGCCAAGTACAAGGACGACGAGGACGCGCTCTACCGGGGCGGCCTGCGCGTGACCACGACGCTGGACAGCGACCTGCAGGAGGCCGTCACCCGCGCCGCGCGGGAGGTGCTGCCGGACGCCAGCGACCCGCAGGCCGCCGTGGTCGCCGTCGACATCCGCAAGGGCGACGTCAAGGCGATGACCACGCTGCGCCGCTACCCGGCCTTCGTCGACAAGAAGGGCAACCGCCGCGAGGCCAAGAACGGGTACGAGCGCGACGACTTCAACCTGGCCACCAACGCCAAGCGCTCCACCGGCTCCACCATCAAGCCGTTCACCCTCGCCGTCGCGCTGGAGAAGGGGCTCTCGCTCAACACCCGGCGGGCGGCCCCGGCCTGCAGCACGATCCGCGACCGCTTCGCCAAAGACGGCATCTACCGGTACTGCAACGCGGCCGGCGAGGGCGGCGGCAGCCGCGGTCGGATCACCCTGCGGCGCGCCCTGCAGGGGTCGGTCAACACGGTCTTCGTCCCGCTCGCCATCGAGGTCGGCCGGGAGCGGATCAAGCAGGTGATGCTGGACTCCGGCGTCGTCGCCAACGAGGACAAGTTCTTCACCAGCATCAGCTCGTTCGGCCTCGGCCCGTCCGCCAACGTCACGCCGCTGTCCATGGCGAACGCCTTCGGCACGCTGATGAACCACGGCGTGCACATGAAGCCGCGCTACGTGACGGAGACCCGCAGCTCGGAGGGCGCGGTGCTGGCCAAGGAGCCCGCGAAGCCCGAGCCGGTCCGCCGCGCGATGGCGGCCGACGTGGCCGACCGCGTCGTGGAGGCCATGTCCGGCGTCACGCAGCCCGGGGGCACGGCCCGCGACGCGCGGCAGGAGTTCCCGGTCTACGGCAAGACCGGCACGACCAACGACAGCACCGACGCGTGGTTCATCGGCTGCGCGAAGGACCCGCAGAACATCTGCCTCGCCGTCTGGATGGGCTACGAGGACCAGTCGTGCGAGGGCGTGCAGAGCCGCTCGTGCGGCGGAATGAAGAACGTCAACGGCGTCCCGCAGGTCTACGGCGGGACGCTGCCGGCGAAGATCTTCGACCGGTCCTTCGAGATCCTGCGCGGGATCCAGGCGGAGAAGCAGCGGGTCGCGAACGGCGAGCCGCCGACGCCGGCGACCGCCGCGCCCGTCGCGACCGAGGCCGAGCCGGTGCAGACGCCGCGCCCGCGTCGGCGGCGGGCGACGCCGCCTCCCCCCGCTCCGGCACCGGTCGAGCAGACGCAGGCTCCGGCGGAGGAGGCGCCGTCGCCCCCACCGCAGCCGGAGCCCACCGAGGACCCGCTCCTGCCAGGTGGTGGCGACCCGAGTCCGGGCGGCGAAGCGCGGTCCGGCTGACGGATCGGTGCTTGCAAATGTGGAACACTCGGCCGCGGGTCGGCCCGTGCCGCCGGCCGTGACCGGAGGCGCTGGGCAGTGACAGGACCCCACTCGGGCAACCTCGCCGACCTGGTGCGCTCAGCCGCCGAGCGACGCGGCGACGGCGCCGCCTTCGTGCACCGCGGCAGCACCCTCACCTGGGCCGAGGTCGACGCCGCTGTCGACGCCGCCGCGGCCGGCCTGCTGGCGCTCGGCCTCGCCCCCGGCGACCGGGTCGGCATCCACCTGGCGAACACCCCTGACTTCCCGGTGGCGTACTTCGGCGTGCTGCGGGCCGGGCTCGTCGCCGTGCCGCTGAACCCGGGCTACACCCGCGACGAGCTGGCGCACGCGCTCGGCGACAGCGGCGCCCGCGCGCTCGTCACCACCCGCGGCACCTCCGCGACGGCGCAGGTCGTGGCGGCCGAGGTCGACGCGCTCGAGCACCTGGTCGTCACCGGCGTCGACACCGCCCCGCCCGGCGCCACCACCTGGGACGCCCTGCTGGCCGGCGGCGGCAGCACGCCGGTGGACAGCGATCGCGGCGGCGAGGACCTCGCGGTGCTCATCTACACGTCCGGCACCAGCGGCAAGCCCAAGGGCGCGATGCTCCCGCACCGCGCGCTGCTGGCGAACCTCGGCCAGGGCGCCCAGATCGACCCGCCGGTCATCACCCCCGACGACATCGTGCTGCTCGTGCTGCCGCTGTTCCACATCTACGGCCTCAACGCCGGCCTCGGCGCCGTCGCCCGCGAGGCCGCCACCGGCGTGCTCGTGGAGCGCTTCGACCCGGTGGAGACGCTCGCCGAGATCCGTCGGCACGAGATCACCAGCGTGTTGGGCGCCCCGCCGATGTACGTCGCCTGGTCGATGCTGCCCGACGTCGGCGACGCGTTCAGCACCGTGCGGGTCGCGCTGTCCGGCGCCGCCCCGCTGCCCGGCCCGGTGCTGCACCGGATCCTGGACATCACCGGCCACCACGTCTTCGAGGGCTACGGCCTCACCGAGACCGCTCCGGTGCTGACCAGCACGCTGATGAGCGAGGTCGCCAAGCCCTTCTCCATCGGCCGGCCGATCCCGGGTGTCGAGCTCAGGCTCGTCGACGAGCGCGGCCACGAGGTGGACGAGGACGGCGACCCCGGGGAGATCTGCGTCCGCGGCGCGAACCTGTTCCTGGGCTACTGGCCGGACGCCACCGAGGGGCCGGACGCCGACGGCTGGTTCGCCACCGGGGACATCGCGGTGCTGGACGACGACGGCGACCTGTTCCTGGTCGACCGGCGCAAGGAGCTGATCCTCGTGAGCGGCTTCAACGTCTACCCGCGCGAGGTCGAGGACGTGCTCGCCGCGCACCCCGACGTCGAGGAGGCCGCGGTCCTCGGGGTCGCCCACCCGTACACCGGCGAGTCGGTCAAGGCGCTCGTCGTGCTCAAGCCCGGTGCGCGCGTGGCCGCCGACGACCTCATCGCGCACTGCGCTCGGTCGCTGGCGCGGTTCAAGTGCCCGACGTCGGTGGACTTCGTGCCGGAGCTGCCGCACAGCGCGACCGGCAAGGTCAGCAAGGGCAGGCTGCGCGAGCGGTCTGCATGAGGCTGCTCCGCCGCCGTCCGCAGTCGGTGCTGCTCGTGACGCGGCAGGGCTGCACGCTGTGCGCGGAGGCCGAGCCGGTGGTGGCGCGGGCGGCTGCGGACGCCGGAGTGCCGCTCGAGGTGCGCGATGTCGACGCCGACCCTGCCGACCGCGAGCGGTGGACCGACAAGGTCCCGGTGGTGCTGCTGGACGGGGTCGAGCACGCCTACTGGCGGGTCAACGAGGAGGTCCTCCGGAAGGCCCTGAACCTGCGGCTGTGACCGCGATCACGACTTTGTGCAACCGTTCACAAGCGCGTAACCTGAGCCTCACAGGGGCAGCGCGGACGCGCCCCGTCGGGCAGGAGACGTCGTGAGCGCGCAGGCCAGCGGTCCAGCCGCCGACGTGCCGCGCGCCCGCCGCGCCGAGGTGCCCGAGGCCACCGTCGCGCG
This sequence comes from Frankiales bacterium, assembly GCA_025965735.1. GTDB lineage: Bacteria > Actinomycetota > Actinomycetes > Mycobacteriales > SCTD01 > SCTD01. Next base: position 1,170 of record JAOPWK010000072.1, on the reverse strand, counting down.
CCTGCCGGTGTACCTGCGCGCGCTGCACGCCCTGGCCGAGACCGGGCGTACGACCGTGAGCAGCGAGGCGCTCGCCTCCGCGGCCGGCGTCGGCTCGGCCAAGCTGCGCAAGGACCTGTCGCACCTCGGCTCGTACGGCACCCGCGGCGTCGGCTACGAGGTGCAGGAGCTGGTCTTCCACATCAGCGGTGCCCTGGGGCTCGGCCAGCGCTGGTCGGTCGTCCTCGTCGGCGTCGGCCACCTGGGCCAGGCGCTGGCCGGCTACGGCGGGTTCGACGACCGCGGCTTCCGCATCGCCGCGCTGCTCGACGCGGACGCCGCGCGTGTGGGCGACGTCGTCGCCGGGATGCCGATCCGGTCGCTGGACGAGCTGGACGAGGTGGTGCGCGAGGAGGACGTCTCCATCGGCGTCATCGCCACGCCCGCCGAGGCTGCACAGGACGTCTGCGACCGGCTCGTCGGGGCCGGGGTCCGCAGCATCCTCAACTTCGCGCCGACGGTCCTGCAGGTGCCGGACGGCGTCGACGTCCGGCGGGTGGACCTGTCCAACGAGCTGCAGATCCTGTCCTTCCACGAGCACCGCAAGGCCACCCTCGCGGAGGTCTCGGCGTGAGCGTGCTCGTCGTCGGCATCTCGCACCGCAGCGCGCCGGTCAGCCTGCTGGAGCAGGTCACCGTCGGCGTGGGCGAGAGCAGCGGCGTGCTCTCCGACCTGCGCTCCAGCGGCCCGCTCGGCGAGGCCGTCGTGCTGTCCACCTGCAACCGGGTCGAGGTCTACGCCGACACCGAGGGCTTCCACGCCGGCGTCGACGCGGTCAGCGACCTGCTGGCGCGGCTGTCCGGCGTCCCGCTCGACGAGCTCAAGCGGCACCTCTACGTGCACTGGGAGGGCCAGGCGGTCCTGCACCTGTTCGAGGTCGCCTGCGGCCTGGACTCGATGGTGGTGGGCGAGTCGCAGATCCTGGGCCAGCTGCGTCGGGCCTACGCCAGCGCGCGTGACGGCGGCGCCGGGCCGACGCTGCACGAGCTGTTCCAGAAGGCGCTCAAGGTCGGCAAGCGGGCGCACAGCGAGACCGGCATCGACGAGGCCGGCCGCTCGCTCGTGACCGTCGGCCTGGAGCGCGCGATCGACGCCGTCGGCCCGCTGGCCGGCCGGAGCGTCCTGGTCGTC
>JAOPWK010000192.1 GCA_025965735.1 Frankiales bacterium | reverse complement strand
CCGCCGCCGCAGGCCGCTGCGCCGACCGGCCGCCACCGCGCTCGCGGTCGCCGTCGTCCTGGCCGGCGCCGGCACCGCCGCGGCGACCGACTGGCTGCAGGTCTTCAAGACCGAGCAGGTCGCCCCGGTCGGCTTCACCACCTCCGACCTGGTCTCGCTGCCCGACCTCAGCGCGTACGGCGACCTGGTCTTCACCAGCGAGCCGGACCTGCGCGAGGCCGAGGACGCGGCCGCCGCTGAGGCCGAGACCGGCCTGGAGCTGCCCGAGGTGGCCGACCTCCCCCGCGGGGTGCGCGGCGAGCCGACCTACCAGGTGGGCGGCAAGGTGAGCGCGACCTTCACCTTCTCCGCGGAGCAGGCGGCCCGGGCCGCTGCGGCGGCCGGCGAGGCGCTGCCGGCACCGCCGCCGGGCGTCGACGGGACCGCCGTCCGGCTGGACGCCGGGCCCGGTGTGGCGCAGGTCTGGTCCTCGGGCTCCGGCGCTCCCGCCCTGGTCGTGGCCCGCGCCGTCGCGCCGACGGCGTTCTCCTCCGGCGCGCCGTTCGAGGTCGTCCGCGACTACCTGCTCTCCCTGCCCGGTCTGCCCCCGGAGGTGGCCGAGCAGCTGCGCACGTTCGCGGCCGACGGCGCCACCCTCCCGCTGCCCGTCCCGGCGGACGAGGTGACCACGCGGGCCGTTGAGGTGGACGGCGTCCCCGCCACGGTCCTGGTCACCCGCGACCGCTTCCTCGCCGGCGTCGTCTGGGTCGAGGGCGGGCTGCTGACCCTCGTGGCCGGTGCGCTGGACGACAGCGAGGTCCTCACCGTCGCCAGGGCGCTGCGGTGACGGCTGCCGAGCTGGCTGCTCCCGCGGTCGCCTCCGCGGGAGCGTCGTCGCCCGCCGTCTGGTGCTCCGCGCTCCGCAAGCGGTACGGCAAGCAGCAGGCCGTGGCGGACGTGTCGCTGGAGGTCGCCCGCGGTGCCGTCGTGGGGCTGCTCGGCCCGAACGGCGCCGGCAAGACCTCGGTCATCAAGATGCTGCTCGGCCTGGTGCGCCCGGACGCGGGCGAGGTGCTCCTGCTCGGCCGCCCCGCCAGCGACCCCTCGGCGCGGACCCGGGTCGGCTATCTGCCCGAGCTGTTCCGCTACCAGCCCTGGCTCAGCGCCGCCGAGGTGCTGACCCTGCACGTCCGGCTCTCCGGCGCGGACGTCTCCACGCAGGAGCAGCGGGAGTGCCTGGACCTGGTCGGGCTCTCTGAGCGCACCGGCGACCGGGTCGGGGGCTTCTCCAAGGGGATGCAGCAGCGCCTGGGGCTGGCCGTCGCACTGGTCGCCCGGCCCGAGCTGGTCGTGCTCGACGAGCCGACCAGCGCGCTGGACCCGCTGGGGCGCGTCGACGTGCGCGACATCGTGCTGTCGCTCAAGCAGCGCGGCGTCGCCGTGCTGCTCAACTCCCACCTCATCGGCGAGGTCGAGCGCGTGTGCGACCAGGTCGTCATCCTCGACCGAGGACGCGTCGCCGCCTCCGGCTCGCTCGTGGAGCTGCTCGGCCAGCGCGAGCTCCGCCTGCACCTCACGCACGTGTCAGCCGACGCGGAGGCGCGGCTGGCGCGGACCGGGCCCGTGCAGCGAGAGGGCGAGTGGTTCACGGTGTCGCTGTCCTCCGCGGACGGCGAGTCAGCCGTCCCCGACCTCGTCCGTGACCTCGCCGTGCTCGACACGCAGGTGCACGCGGTCGAGCCTGCGCGGATCACGCTGGAGGAGCGCCTTCTCGGCATCCTGCGCGACGGCGCCGATGCACGGGCCCAGACGGTGACGGAGCCGTCGCGATGAGCACCGTCCTGACGCTGGCCGCGCTGACCTTGCGCGAGGCCTCCCGCCGACGGGTGCTGCTCGCCCTCGGCGCGATGACCGCCGTGCTGCTCACGCTGAGCGCCTGGGGCTTCTCCCGGCTGGCCGACGAGGCCGTCACGACCGGCGAGGCGCGGCTGACCGCCTCGATCGTGCTCAACCTGGTGATGTTCGGCTACAGCCTCATCGCCGCGCTCGGAACCGCCTTCCTCGCCGGCCCGACGCTCGCCGGCGAGACCGAGAGCGGGCTCGCGCTGTCCGTGCTGGCCCGGCCGATCCGCCGCGCGCAGTTCCTCGCCGGAAAGTGGCTCGGGCTGGTGGCCTTCGGCAGCGGCTTCGTCGCCCTGGCCGGCCTGGCGCAGTGCGCCGTGGTCTACGCGACCGTCGGCTACTGGCCGCCCGACCCGCTGACCGGCGTCGCCCTGCTCGCCGCGCAGACCACCGTCCTGCTCACCCTGGCGGTGCTGCTCTCGACGGTCATCTCGCCGATGGCGTCCGGGGTCGTGGCGGTGGGCCTGTTCTGCACGACCTGGGTGGCCGGCGTCGTCGGCGGGCTCGGCACCGCGGTCGGCAACGAGGCGGTGGCGCGGGTCGGCTCGGTGTCGCGGATGCTGCTGCCCACGGACGGGCTCTGGCGCGGCGCGATGCACGCCTTCCAGGACCCGACCTCGATCGTCGAGATCAGCGGCGGCGCCGAGGCGGAGGCCTTCCCCTTCCTCAGCGTCGCCCCGCTGACCCTCGGCTACCTCGCCTGGGCCGTGGTCTGGGTGGCCATGGTGTGGGGCGTCGCCGCGATGTCCTTCGGCCGCAAGGACCTCTGACCGAGGTTCGCTGCGTGGTGCACGAGCTGTCCCGTGCCGACGCGCGGCGGATCGCGGTGCGCGCCCAGCTGCTCACGGCCGAGCGGCCCACGGACCTGCTCGCCACGGTGCGCTGTAGGACCTGGCCTCCCGCGTCTACCCGGACGACCCACTGCTGCCACCGGAGGAGGCGAAGCGGGCGCGCGACGAGCGCCGGCTGAGCTCGCTCGGCATCGCGCGCGCCAGGCGCAGAAGATGCCGGGTGAGCCGGCCGACGTGGGCGAAGCCGGTGAGCCCGCGGTCGTCGACGGCGTGCGCGGGCAGTGGCGGGTCGACCCGGCGCAGCTCGGCCAGCCGTTCACCGGCCGGACCGCTCTGCTGTCGCCGTTCGACCGGCTGCTGCACGACCGCAAGCGCATGAACGAGGTCTTCGGGTTCGAGTGCTCCCTCGAGATGTACAAGCCGGTCGCCGCGCGCCGGTGGGGCTACTACGCGCTGCCGATCCTGCACGGCGACCGGATGGTCGGGAAGCCCGACGCCCGCGCCGACCGCGACGACCGGGTGCTGCGCGTGGCGGCCGTGCACGAGGACGAGCCGTGGGACCCGACGACGAGAGCGGCCGTGCACGACGAGATCCTCGCCCTGGCGACGTGGTCGGGCCTGGAGGTCGCCTAGCCCAACGCGGTCTGTGCGACCAGCTCGCGCGTCATCCCGGCCATCCCGTGCCCGGCCACCTGCCGTCGCTGCTGCGCCGCGGAGGTGCCGCGCGCGAGCGCCTGCTCGGTCAGCGCCGACACCTCGTCCCAGTCGCCGGTCGACTCCAGGTCCTCGCGCAGCCGCGCCAGCAGGGCCCGCACCAGGTCGGCCGCCGCGGCGCGACCGCCGGTGTGCAGGTCGACCAGGTCGGCGGACAGCCCGAAGCGCGCCGACCGCCAGCGCGCGGCCTTGACCAGCTCGGGCCGCGGCTCGGAGAACGGCTGCTCCGCGAGCGCCTCGCGCGCGACCGTGCGGACCAGCGCGCGGCTGAGGCCGGCCTGCAGCACCGCGTCGTCCAGCTGCGGGCAGGTGTCGGCGACGCGCACCTCGACGGTCGGGTAGAGCACCGACGGCCGGGCGTCCCAGTAGAGCCCGCGCGCGTCGTCCACCACCCCGGAGGTGACCAGCTCGACGACGAGCGCGTCGTACGCCGCCCTCGTCCGCAGGACCTCCTGCGAGCCGGTGACCGGGAAGCGGGCGAACCACACCGTCCGGTAGCTGTCGTAGCCGGTGTCCTCGCCCTCCCAGTAGGGCGAGCTGCCGGACAGGGCGAGCAGCAGGTGCAGGTCGGGCCGCAGCCGGTCGCACACCGCGATGGCCAGCTCCGGGTCCGGCACGGACACGTGGACGTGCTGGCCGCAGATGAGCTGCTGCAGCGCGAGCAGGCCGTAGCGCTCGTGCACCCGCTGGTAGCGCGCGCCCTGGGCGAGCCGCTGCTCGGTCCACCGCGCGGCGGGCGGCGTGCCGGTGCCGAGAATCCGGCAGCCGTGCGCCTGCGCGGCGGCGTCGGCCCCCTTGCGCAGCCGCTCGAGGTGCGCGCGCACCTCCGTCAGCGACGTGCTGACCGGCGTCGCGACCTCGAGCTGGCTGGTGCTGATCTCGCCCTGCGCCTGGTCACCGAGCAGCCGCAGCGCCTCGTCCACCACGTCCGGCGCGTCGGCGAGCGCCATCGTCTCGGCGTCGACGAGGTGGTACTCCTCCTCGACGCCCAGCGTCGTCCCGACCTCGATCACCCGCGTGATCATGCCAGGACGTCAGCGCGAGGCGGCCCGCTTGTACTGCCGCACGGCCAGCGGCACGAACACCACGAGGATCAGCACGGACCAGATCAGCGTGTAGAGCACCGGGTTCTGCAGGGGCCAGGCCGTGGGCTCCGGCATGTCGGCCGCCACGTTGCCGAACAGCTCGCGCGCTGCCTGGGTGAGCGAGGAGACCGGGTTCCACTCCGCGACCGTCCGCAGCGGACCCGGCAGGCCGCTCTCGGGCACGAAGGTGTTGGCGATGAAGGTCATCGGGAAGATCACGATGAACGACGCGCTCTGCACGACCTCGACCGACGGGACCAGCAGGCCGATCCACGCGAAGACCCACGAGATGGCGTAGGCGAACAGCAGCAGCAGCAGGAACCCGGCCAGGGCCTCGAGGAACGACGTCCGGATGCGCCAGCCGACGACCAACCCGGTCAGCGACATCACCGTGATGACGAGGACGTTGTTGAGCACGTCGCTGGTGGTGCGCCCGACCAGCACCGCCGAGCGCGACATGGGCAGCGACCGGAAGCGGTCGATGATGCCCTTCTTCATGTCGTCCGCCAGGCCGGCGCCGGTGAGCGTGGCGCCGAAGATGACGGTCTGCGCGAAGATCCCGGCGATGAGGAACTCGCGGTAGTTCACCCCCGTCCGGTCCTGGCCGATGGCGCTGCCGAAGACGTAGGCGAACAGCAGGATGAACATGATCGGCTGCAGCGTCGAGAAGATGAGCAGCTCGGGACTGCGCTTGATCTTGATCAGGTTGCGCTTCGCGACGACGGCGCCGTCGCCCAGCGCTCCGGTCAGGGCGCTCATGCCGCCGCCTCCTCGGTCACGCGGCCGGTGAGGGCCAGGAACACGTCGTCGAGCGTCGGCCGGCGCAGCGCCACGTCGAGCACGCCGATGCCGGCGGCGTCGAGGCGGCCCAGCGCGTCGACCAGGACCTTGCCGCCACCGGCGACCGGCGCCGTCAGCCGGCGCGTGTGCGCGTCCACGACGACCTCGCCGGTGGCCAGACCGCTCAGCACCGAGCGCGCCTGCTCCAGGTCGGCTGCGGCGTCGACGACCACCTCGACCCGCTCGCCGCCGACCTGCGACTTCAGCGCGTCGGCGGTGCCCTGGGCGATGGCCTGCCCGTGGTCGATGACGACGATCTCGTCGGCGAGCAGGTCGGCCTCCTCGAGGTACTGCGTCGTGAGCAGCAGCGTCGTGCCGCCGCGCACCAGCTCGCGGATGACGTCCCACATCTCGCTGCGGCTGCGCGGGTCCAGCCCGGTCGTCGGCTCGTCCAGGAACAGCACCGGCGGCTGGGCGACCAGCGCACCGGCCAGGTCGAGCCGGCGGCGCATGCCTCCGGAGTAGCCCTTGAGCGGGCGGTCACCGGCCTCGACGAGGTCGAAGCGCTCCAGCAGCTCGCGCGCACGTTCGCGCGAGCGGGTGCGTCCGAGCCGGTAGAGCCGCCCGATCATGTCGAGGTTCTCGAAGCCGGTGAGGTACTCGTCCACCGCGGCGTACTGGCCGGACAGGCCGATCTGCCGCCGCACCGCGGCGGGGTCGGCCAGGACGTCGACGCCGGCGACCTCAGCGCTGCCCTCGTCCGGCTCGAGCAGCGTGGTCAGGACGCGGACCACCGTCGTCTTGCCGGCGCCGTTGGGCCCGAGCAGCCCCAGGACCGTCCCTTCCTCGACCTCGAGGTCGAGACCGTCCAGCGCGACGACGTCGCCGTACCTCTTGACCAGACCCCGCGCGCGCACCTGTGCCCCCATGGCCGGGACGCTAGGGCAGCCTCCGACAGGATCGAGCGAGTTCGCCTTCAGCGGACCCCGGGGAAGTCCGGCGCGCGCTTGGCGAGGAACGCCGCCACGCCCTCGGCGTACTCGGCGCTGGTCCACGACTGCTGGTAGACCGCGAGCACGTCGTCGTCCTCCTCGAGCCGGCCGGCGGCGGCGCGGGCCACCATCTGCTTGCCCCCGACCAGGGACACCTGCGCACGGGAGCGCAGCGTGGCCGCGAGCTCGTACGCCCGCGCCTGCACGTCCTCGACCACCTCGTGCACCAGGCCGATGCGCAGCGCCGTGTCGGCGTCGAGCAGGTCGCCGGTGAACAGGATCCAGCGCGCCCACGCCGGGCCGACCACCTCGACCAGCCGTGCGGTGGAGCCGAGGGCGTAGACGATGCCGAGCTTCGCCGGCGTGATGCCGAAGCGCGAGCGGGGCTCGCACACCCGCAGGTCGCAGGCCAGGGCGATCTGGCTGCCGCCGCCGATGGCGAAGCCCTCGATCAGCGCGACCGTCGGCTTGGGGAAGCGGATGAGGGCCTGCTCCCCGGCCTCGACCGCGGCGCCGTACAGCCGGGCGCCGTCGGGGTCCGCGCGCAGGGTGGAGAACTCGCTGATGTCGGCGCCGGCGGAGAAGGGGCCGCCGGGCGTGCCGCGCACCACCACGACGTCGCAGCGCTCGTCCTCCGCGAGCGCCGGCATCAGCCGGCCGAAGGCGTGCCACATGGCGTACGAGATGGCGTTGTGCTTGTCCGGCCGCGTGAACGCGATCGTCACCACGCCGCCGTCGCGGGTCACCGACAGGTGGGGGGCGGCGTCACCGAGCACTGTTGCGAGGTCCATGCCGGCATCCTCGCAAGGGCCGGTCAGGTCGTCGCCAGGGCCCTGCGTCGTTCCGAGGACCGCGGACCGGCCGGCACGAGCGGTGCGGCGTCCGCGTCGATGGCGCGCAGCGAGGCGAGCACGGCCTGCTTGGACCGCGCCCGGTAGAAGCCGGGGAGCGAGTCGAGCAGGACCCGCGCGTAGCCCGCGGTCTCCAGCCGCGGGTCGAGCACCGCGACGACGCCGCGGTCGCCGGTGGAGCGGATCAGCCGGCCGGCGCCCTGCGCGAGCAGCACCGCCGCCGGCGGCAGGGTCACCTCGAGGAAGCCGTTGCGGCCCGCGTCGGACGCGGCCGCGAGCCGGGCCTTGGACAGCGGGTCGTCGACGTGGCCGAAGGGGATCCGGTCGATGACCACGAGCTGGCAGGCGCTGCCCGGGGTGTCGACGCCCTGCCAGAACGAGCGCGTCCCGAACAGGCAGGTGCGGGCGTCGGAGGCGAAGGCGTGCTGCAGCGCACCGGGCGAGTCGTCGCCCTGCAGCAGCACCGGGAAGTCGACGGCCTCGCGCACCGCGGCCGCCGCGCGGGCGGCCGCAGCCGTGGAGCTGAACAGGCCGAGCGTCCGCCCGCCCGCGGCCTGCACCAGCTCGACGAGCAGCGCGTCCACCTCCCGCGCCCACGAGACGCCCATGCGCCCGGGGTCGGGCAGCTCGCGCGCCACCCACAGCTGCGACTGCCGCGGGTAGTCGAAGGGGCTGCCGACGTCGAGGTGCTTCCAGCGCGGCGGCGGGTCCTCCTCGTCCCGCTCGAGGACCTCGTCGACGGCGGCGACCTCGCGCCCGTCGTGCTCCTCCCCCTGCCCCACCGGCGTTCCGGCGAGCCAGGTGAGGCCGAGCTGTCCCGCCGCGTGCCGGAAGGAGCCGCCGAGCGTCAACGTCGCCGAGGTGGCGACGACGGTCGTGTCGCCGAACAGCCGGCTTCCGAGGGCGCCGCCCACGCGCAGCGGCGAGACCCGCAGGCGGGTCGTGGAGCCGTCGGCGGTGGCGTAGACCGCGGAGGACACCGAGGGCGTCCCGATCTCCCGGGCAGCCTCGGCGACCGCGGTCAGCGACGTACGGGCCCGCTCGTGCCGCGCGGCCTCGACGTCGTCGCCCTGCACCTCCGACAGCGACCGGGTGATCTCGGCGCAGGCCGCGGACGCGGCGGAGTCGAGCAGGCCGAGCACGTCGAGCGAGTGCCGGTCCAGGGCCCGCACCCACCCCGGCTGGAGCAGCTGCAGGATGCCCTCGAGGCCGTCCCGCGCCGACTCGAGCCGCTGCAGCACCGCTTCACTGACCAGGTCGGTGACGGCGCCGACGGCCCGTCGTACGTCGCCGTTCGTGAGCTCGTGGGACAGCGCGTCGGTGACGGAGTCGACGAACTCGTGCGCCTCGTCGAGCACCACCGCGTCGCGCTCGGGCAGCACCTGCACGCCGGTGAAGACGTCCAGGGCGAGCAGCGTGTGGTTGGCGACGACGACGTCGGCCTCCTTGTCGGCCTCCTTGGCCATCTCGGCGAAGCACTCGACCCGGCTCGGGCACTTGCTGCCGATGCACTCCCGCGCGCTCACCGAGACCTGCCGCCACGCGCGGTCGGTGACCGGGAACGGCACCTCGTCGCGGTCGGCGGAGTCGGTGTCCTCGGCCCACTCGCGCAGCCGGAGCACCTGAGTCCCCAACGAGGAGGCCGGTCCGTCGAACAGCGAGTCGGGCTCGTCCGTCCGGGCACCCGGACCGCCGGACGCCTGCTGCAGGCACAGGTAGTTGCCGCGACCCTTGGCCAGTGCGTACGTCGGCGTGCGCCCGAGCACCGGCTCCAGGGTCTTGACCAGCCGCGGCAGGTCCTTGTCCACGAGCTGGGCCTGCAGCGCCTTGGTGGC
>JAOPWK010000031.1 GCA_025965735.1 Frankiales bacterium | reverse complement strand
CCGGGCGTGATCTCGTTGCGGAAGCTCTTGCCGATCTGGCCGATGCCGAACGGCGGCTTCTTGCGCGCGCTCTGCTGCACGTTCGCGTAGTTGATGAAGATGCCCTGCGCGGTCTCCGGCCGCAGGTACGCCAGCCCGCTCTCGTCCTGCACCACGCCGAGGTGCGTGGACAGCAGGCCGTTGAACATCTTGGGCTCGGTCCACACGTCGCGGTTGCCGCAGTTCGGGCAGGCGATGTCCTTGAGCTCCTTGCCGGCGCCCTCCTCGAGGTGGTCGGCGCGGTAGCGCTTGTGGCACGAGGTGCACTCCACGAGCGGGTCGACGAAGGCCTGCACGTGGCCCGAGGTCTCCCAGACCTCGCGGGCCAGGATGACGCAGGAGTCCAGGCCGACCACGTCGTCGCGGCCCTGCACGACGGCCTTCCACCACTGGCGCTTGACGTTGTTCTTCAGCTCGACGCCGAGCGGCCCGTAGTCCCAGGAGGCGCGCAGCCCGCCGTAGATCTCGCTGCTCGGGAAGACCAGGCCGCGCCGCTTGCAGAGGCTGACGATCGTGTCCATGCGGTCGTTCTTGCTCGCCATGTGCGCTCCTGGTCCGGCTGGCTGTCGGGTGAGCGCGTCACGCTACCGGGGGCGACACTGTCGGGATGCTGGACCGACCTGCCCCGGACTTCACGCTCCCGGCCTGGACTGCGGAGGGGCGTACGACGCTGACGCTGTCGGCGCAGACCTCGCCGGTGGTGCTGGCCTTCTACCCGGGTGACGACACGCCCGTCTGCACCCGGCAGCTGTGCTCCTACCAGGACGACCTCGGGATGCTCTCTGACCTCGGCGCGGTGCTCTGGGGCATCAGCAGCCAGGACCTGGACAGCCACGAGCGCTTCGCTGCCAGGCGCGGCCTGACGTTCCCGCTGCTGTCGGACGAGGACAAGGCCGTGCACGCGCTGTACGGCGCCAAGGGCCTGATGGGCCTGCCGAAGCGGGCGGTCGTGGTCGTCGACGCCGCCGGCGTGGTGCGCTTCCACCACGCCAGCCAGGTCGGACTGACCTACCAGGACAGCGCGACCATCGCGAGCGTGGTGAAGGGGCTTCAGCCCGAGAGCCGGTAGCGCACCTCGAGCACGCCGTCGCAGAGCTGCTTCACGCGCACGCTTCCCTCGCGCGGGGTGGAGAAGTGCGCCTCGGCCTCGACCGCCTCCTGGTCGGTGCCGTCGAGCCGATAGCCGGCCGCCTCCAGCTCGGTTGCCAGCCGGTCCCGCGTCGCCTCGACGTCGTCGCCCCTGACCCGGCCGTAGACGATGGTCGTCGCGCCCTGCGAGGCCGGCCCGTAGAGCACCTGCCCAGGCAGCTGCGGGAAGCCGTCCGGCAGGCTCGCCGACGGGTCCGCGGCAGGCAGTGACGTGCACGGCGCCGCGGCGTCCGGCTCTGCCGCCGGCTCCGCGCTGCCGCAGGCGGTGAGCGCGAGCAGCAGCACCAGGGCCCGTCTCACCGCGGGTCGACCTGAGGTGCCGACGCCTCCCCCACGCCGACCTGCTCCGCGTCGTGCGCCCTGCGGCTGACGGTCACCGCCGAGCCGTCGCCGTCGCTGGCGTGCAGCACCTCGAACGCGCTCGGCTCGTCGCGCCCGAGCGAGAGCAGCGGCGCCGCATCCACCTTGACGTCGTACGACGACAGGCTCCGGCGGTACGCCCCCACGCCGATCCACTCGGTCGTGAGCACCCACTGGCTCGGGTCGTCGGCAGCCCGGCCGATGCGCCCGCGCAGGTAGCCCGGGCGCGCGGCGAACGCCGCGAGGGCTGCCTGCGCCCGCGGCAGGAACGTCTCGGACTCCGCCTTGGGCACGTCGAACCGCGTCACGACCAGCACGGGTGACAGGCTAGGCGGCGTGCCGAAGTCCCGCTCCCGCCGCAAACCTCCGCCTCGACCCCGGACCCGCCGGGAGCCGCTGGTCAAGCAGCCGGCGCCCGGCGTGCGCGGGGAGGTCGAGCGCACCAGCGCCGGCGTGCTCGTGTGGCTGCACAGCCGGCCGAAGTTCCTCGTGCCGCTGCTCTCGGTGGTCCTGCTGCTCGGTGGGCTGTTCGCGCCGCCCGGGATCGGCGTCCCGCTGCTCCTGCTGCTGGCCGCCTTCGTCGGCTGGCTGACCTACCTGTCCTGGCCGGTCATCGTGGGCGTGCAGCGACTGCTCCGGCTGTCCACGATCGGGCTGGTGCTGGCGGCCGTGGCAGGCAAGCTCAGCGGCTGACCGGCCGCCCAGTGGGTGAAGGACCGCCTCACCTTCATGCCGAGCCGCTCGTAGAGCGTCAGCGCGCCGGTGCGCGAGTCGGTGGACAGCTCGCTGCGGGGAGAGCCGCGCGCAGTGATGCGCTCGCCGGGCGGGACCTCGGTCGACCAGTGCGCTCCCGATGCCGCGGCTCCCGTGGTCGGGGTGCAGGCATTGGCCCGCCGCGCCTTGTGCACCTCCGCGTAGGCGACGGCCCGGTCCCCGTCCCACACCAGCACCGCGTCCCGCTCGGGCACGAATGCCGCCCGCTGCCCGTCGGCCTCCGGGTCGTCGAGGTCGACGAGCGCCTCGCCCAGCACGCGCTGCTCGTACGCGGATGCCAGCACGAGCTGCGCCGGCAGGTCGTCCCGGCGCGGGGGCCGGGCCGTCAGGCCCGCGGCAAGGTCGAGGTCCACAGGCTGATCCTCCTGCGCCGCGCCAGCGAGTTGCAGGTCAGGCCGGCTCGACCGGGTTCGGCACCGCGCCGCCGTACCTGCGGTCGCGGGAGGCGTACAGCTCGACCGCGTGCCAGAGGTGGCGGCGGTCGACGTCCGGCCAGAGCGTCTCCAGGAAGACCATCTCGGCGTACGCCGACTGCCAGAGCAGGAAGTTCGAGGTGCGCTGCTCCCCGGAGGTGCGCAGGAACAGGTCGACGTCGGGCATGTCCGGCTCGTCGAGGTAGCGGGCCAGCACCTTCTCGTCGACCTTGTCCGGCTTCACCCGGCCCGCGGCCACGTCGTGAGCCAGAAGCCGTGCGGCATCGGCGATCTCGGCGCGGCCGCCGTAGTTGACGCACATCGTGAGGGTGCAGACGTCGTTGCCCCGCGTGAGGTCCTCGGCCTCCTCCAGCTCCTTGACGACCGACCGCCAGAGCTTGGGCCGCCGGCCGGCCCAGCGCACCCGTACGCCCAGCTCGTGCATCTCATCGCGCCGGCGGCGGATCACGTCGCGGTTGAAGCCCATCAGGAAGCGCACCTCGTCCGGCGAGCGTTTCCAGTTCTCGGTGGAGAAGGCGTACGCCGACACCCACTTCACGCCGAGCTCGATGGCGCCCTCGACCACGTCGAACAGCGAGGACTCCCCCGCCTCGTGCCCGGCGGTGCGCGGCAGCCCGCGGTCCTTGGCCCAGCGACCGTTGCCGTCCATGACGATCGCGACGTGGCGGGGCACCAGCTCCGGCGGCAGCGGCGGCGGGCGCAGCCCTGACGGGTGCGGCGTCGGCGGCCGGACGCTCACGCGCGCTCCACCAGCGGCAGGCTGCGCAGACCTCGCTCGAGGTGCCACTGCAGGTGGGCGGCGACCAGGCCGCTGGCCTCGCTGCGGGTGCGCGGGTCGGCCAGCTCGGCGGCGTCCCAGTCACCGGTGAGCAGGTCGACCATGAGGGTCAGCGCGGCCGGCGCGGGCGAGGCGGCGGCGGACGGGCGGCAGGCCGGGCAGACGGTCCCGCCGGCCGGTACGGAGAACGCGCGGTGCGGCCCGGGTGCGGCGCAGCGGGCACAGTCGGTCAGCGCCGGCGCGTAGCCCGCCACCGACATGGCCCGCAGCAGGAAGGCGTCGAGCACCAGCGACGGGTCCCTCTCGGACAGGGCGCGCAGTGCCCCCACCACGAGCAGGAACAGCCGCAGCGACGGCTCGCGCTCCTCCGCCGTCAGCCGCTCGGCGGTCTCCAGGACCGCCGTCCCGGCGGTGTAGCGGCCGTAGTCGCCGACCAGCTGCGCACCGTAGGAGGTGAGGCTGTCGGCCTGCACGACGATGTCCAGGTTGCGCCCGGCGTACAGCTGCAGGTCCACGTGGCTGAACGGCTCGACGGACGCCCCGAACTTCGAGCGGGTGCGCCGGACGCCCTTGGCGACGGCGCGCACCCGGCCGTTCCGGCGGGTCAGGACGGTGATGATCCGGTCGGCCTCGCCGAGCTTCTGCACCCTCAGGACGACGCCCTCGTCCCGGTAGAGGCTCACCAGGTCCACGCTAGTCCGGTGGTTCGTCCCGAGCCTGCCGCCGGGCCGTGACAGGCTGCGCGCGTCGTGAGCACCTCCCTCGCCGAACGGCGGACTGGCTGGGCGCTGCCCCCGCAGCCACCCGAGAACTGGGTCGGCAGCCGGTGGAGCATCGCCCTGGTCGGCGCGCTCGTCACCGCCTCCGGGATCCCGCTGCTGCGGCTGACCGACGACCGCAGCGCGGAGGCGCTGCAGCTCGTCGCGCTGCACGCGGTGGCCGGCTGCGCCGCGCTCGTCACGGCGTACGTCCTGATGATCCAGGAGTCGGTCACCAGCGACGTGCGGCTGCGCTGGATGGCCGCCGGCTACGCGGCGGTCTGGCCGCTGGTCCTGCTGCGCTCCGCCGAGCTGGACGGCAGCCACGTGGTGCGCGAGCCCGAGCGCGCCGCCGCGATCGGGCTGCTGGCCATCCTTGCGGTCCCGCTGTTCGCGCTGACCAGCGGCGACTCGCGCCGTCGGGCGTCGGTGCTGCTGCTGCCGCTGGTGGCGCTCGCGGCCACGGCCGTCGCGGTGCTCGTGCTGCCGGACCTGCCGGTGCTGGTCGACCAGGACCAGTCGCGCACCGGGGCGCTGCGCGCGGCGGCCCTCGCCCTCGGCCTGCTGGCCGCGCTGGCGGCGGCGTACTGGCAGCGCAGCACCGCGCGACGTGGCGGCAGCACCTGGCTGTGGGTCACCCTCGGCCTAGGGCTCACCGCGCTGGGTGGCGTCGTGGTCGCTCTGGGCGAGCGGCGCTTCGACACCAGCTGGTGGATCGGGCAGCTGCTGCTCACGGCCGCGCTGGTCGTCCCGGCGCTGGGGCTGTCGCTGATCAGCGCGGCGGGGTACCGCCGGCAGAGCCGTCGCTGGCGCCAGCTCGTGGCGGAGGTCGCCGACCTGCGCGCCGCCTCGCCGCTGCTGCCCGGCCTGTCGGTCAGCCCCGAGGACGACGAGGGGCTGCCGTCGCGCCTGGACGTGCGCACCCTCATCGACGCCGACCTGGTCAAGGTCGCGCTGCAGCCGGTCGTGCAGCTCGAGGACGGCAAGGTGGTCGGCTTCGAGGCGCTGTCACGCTTCGGCGGCCGGGTGCCGACGGACCGCTGGTTCCGCGGCGCCAGCCGCGCCGGGCTCGGCGGCGAGCTGGAGCGGCTGACGCTGCGCAACGCGCTGGCACTGCTGCCCGACCTGCAGGCCGACGCGTTCCTGGCCGTCAACGTGTCCCCGGCGGCGCTCGAGGACGAGCAGGTGCTCGCGCTGCTGCACGGCAGCGACCTCACCCGGGTCGTGGTCGAGGTGACCGAGCACGAGGCGGTCGGCGACTACGTCGACATGCGCGCGGTGCTGCGGCGGCTGCGGCGGGCCGGTGCGAGGATCGCCGTCGACGACACCGGCGCCGGGTTCGCCAGCCTGCGGCACGTGCTGATGCTGCAGCCGGACGTCGTGAAGCTGGACACCAGCCTGTCGCGGGCCGTGCACTACGACGAGCGGCAGCAGAAGCTCGTCACCGCGCTGCTCACATTCGCCCGCGAGGTCGGCAGCGTGGTGCTGGCGGAGGGCATCGAGACCGAGGAGCAGCTGGTCGCGCTGCGCGAGCTCGGCGTGCCGCTCGGCCAGGGCTGGCACCTCGGCGTGCCGACCATCGTCACCTAGGGCGTCAGAACCCCAGCTTCCGCAGCTGCTTCGGGTCCTTCTGCCAGTCCTTGCTCACCGTGACGTGCAGGTTCAGGAAGACCCGCATCCCGAGCAGCGCCTCGATCTGGTGCCGCGCGGTCGTGCCGACGCCCTTGAGCCGGGCGCCTCCGGTCCCGAGGATGATCGCCTTCTGGCTGTCGCGCTCCACGTGCACGGTCGCGAACACGTCCAGCAGCGGCTTGTCGTCAGGCCGGTCCTCGCGCAGGTTCATCTCCTGGACGGTGACCGCCAGCGAGTGCGGCAGCTCGTCGCGGACGCCCTCGAGCGCGGCCTCGCGGATGAGCTCGCCGATCATCACCTGCTCGGGCTCGTCGGTGAGCTCGCCGTCCGGGAACAGCGGCGGGCCCTCCGGCATGCGACCGACGAGCAGGTCCGCGAGCAGAGCGACCTGGAAGTCCGACACCGCGCTGGTGGGCACGATCTCGGCCCAGTCGGCCATCTTCGACACGGCCAGCAGCTGCTCGCCGACCTGGTGCTTGCTGACCTTGTCGGTCTTGGTGACCACGGCGAGGACCGGCGTCTTCACCTGCGCCAGTTCGGCCGCGATGAAGCGGTCGCCCGGCCCGATCTTGTCGTCGGCCGTCACGCAGAAGCAGATCACGTCGACGCTGGCGTAGGTCTCGCGGACGATGTCGTTGAGCCGCTGCCCGAGCAGCGTGCGGGGCTTGTGCAGGCCGGGCGTGTCCACGACGACGAGCTGCGCGTCGGGCCGGTGCACGATGCCGCGCACCGCGTGCCGGGTCGTCTGCGGGCGGCTGCTCGTGATGGCGATCTTCTGGCCGATGAGCGCGTTGGTCAGCGTCGACTTCCCGGCGTTGGGCCGCCCGACGAAGCAGGCGAACCCGGAGCGGAAGCTCATGTGGACACCTGGTGCCGCACGACGCCGTCGTCCCCGGCGAGCAGCAGCGGGACGCCGACGCCGAACTCGCGCAGCACCGCCACGTCGGCCTCGGAGACGAGCGAGCCGCCGACGACGGCCGCGGCCTCGAAGGCGCGGGCGCCGCTGGAGGCCGCTGCGGCCACGGCGGCCCGCAGCGCGGAGGTGGTGAGCGCCGGGTCGCGGTTCTCCACGGTCGCGCCGGCGTAGGTGCGGCCGTCGGCGTCGCGGACGGCCGCGCCCTCGGCGACGCCGGTGTGCGGCGCGTGCGCCCGCAGCCGGGCGCCGCGGGCGAGGGTGACGATCTTGGCGTCCTCGGGGTCGAGCTCAGGCACGGTCGTGGATCTCCTCGTGATCGTCTCCAGCACGGCGCACGAGCACCGTGCCGATGCGGTTGCGGCGCCCCTTGGCGCTCTCGGCGACCAGCACCAGGCCGCCGACCTCGGCGGTCGCGCCGGGGATCGGCACGCGGCCGAGCGCCACCGCGAGCAGGCCGCCGACGGTCTCGACGTCCTCGTGCGGCAGCTCCACCGAGTACAGCTCCTCGAGGTCCTCGATCGGCAGGCGAGCGGTCACCCGGCGGGTGTGCTCGTCGACGTCCTCGACGGGCGGCGCCTCACGGTCGTACTCGTCGGTGATCTCGCCGACGATCTCCTCGAGGACGTCCTCGATGGTGACCAGCCCGGCGGTGCCGCCGTACTCGTCGACGACGACGGCGATGTGGCCGAGCTCGGCCTGCATCTCGCGCAGCAGCTGGTCGACGGGCTTGCTCTCCGGCACGAACACCGGCTCGCGCATGACGTCCTCGACCTTGACCGAGCCGCCGCCCTCGGTGCGCTCCTTGCGGACGAGGTCCTTGAGGTAGGCCACGCCGAGCACGTCATCGGCGTTCTCCCCTACGACAGGGATGCGACTGAAGCCGCTGCGCAGCAGGAGGTTCAGCGCCTGCTTGACGCTCTTGCCGCGCTCGATCGTCACGATGTCGGTGCGCGGCACCATGACCTCGCGCACGATCGTGTCGCCCAGCTCGAACACGGAGTTGATCATGTCGCGCTCGGAGCGCTCGACGACGCCGCGCTCCTGCGCCAGCTCGACGAGGTCGCGCAGCTCGGCCTCGGAGGCGAACGGCCCCTCGCGGAAGCCCTTGCCGGGGGTGAGGGCGTTGCCGACGAGGATCAGCAGCCGTGGCAGCGGCCCGAAGACCTTGGTCAGCGCGAGCGCGACGCCGGCGCCGAGCAGTGCGACGCGCTCGGCCTGCTGACGGCCGATGGTCCGCGGCGCCACGCCGATGAACACGTAGCTGACGACGGTCATGACGGCGACGGCCACCACCACGGCGAACGAGCCCTCGATGCGGTCGATGCAGTACGACACGACGACGCCGGCGGCGGCCAGCTCGAAGAGCAGGCGCAGGAGCAGCAGCAGGTTCAGGCTGCGCGGCGGGTCGGCCAGCACGCGGGCCAGCCGCTTCGCGCCGCCGCGCTCCTCGCGCACCAGCTCGTCGACGCGCACCCGGGAGACCCGGGCGAGCGCTGCCTCGAGGCAGGCGAGCAGCCCGGCGAGCACCACGAAGCCGACAGCGCTGACGAGCGGCAGGACCTCGGTGCTCGTCACTCGCCCGATCCTACCGAGCCCGTTGTCGGTACTGACAACCGTTCCCAACAAGGTGCTACCGTCGAGGCATGCGCCGGCTCCTCGCTCTGCTCCTGCCCCTCGCGCTGACCGCCTGCTCCGCCAGCGCCGGCGGTGCCGCCGACGAGGACGCGGTACAGGTCACGGCCGCCTTCTACCCGTACGCGTTCCTCGTGGAGCGGATCGGCGGGCCGGACGTGGAGCTGACGACGCTGACCCGGGCGGGCGCGGAGCCGCACGACCTGGAGCTCACGCCGCAGCAGGTGGGTGCCCTCGGTGAGAGCGACCTGGTCGTCTACGCCGCCGGCTTCCAGCCGGCCGTGGACGAGGCGGTCGAGCAGCAGGCCGCCGACCAGGCGTTCGACGTGCACGAGGCCACCGAGCTGGTCCAGGGCTACGTCCCGCTGGAGGACGGGGAGCTCGAGCCCGAGGAGGAGGGCAGCGACCCGCACGTCTGGCTCGACCCGAACCGGTACGCGCAGGTGGCCACGGCGCTGGCCGAGCGGCTCGGGGAGCTGTCGCCGGACAGCGCTGCGGCCTTCGAGGAGCGGGCGGCTGCGCTGACCGGCGAGCTCGAGGCGCTGGACGCCGAGATGAAGGCAGGCCTCGCCAGCTGCGAGCGCCGCGAGATCGTCACGAGCCACAACGCCTTCGGCTACCTCGCCGACCGGTACGACCTCGAGCAGATCGCGGTCACCGGCATCACGCCGGAGGAGGAGCCCACGCCGCGGCGGCTCGCCGACGTGGCGCGGCTGGCGCAGCAGCGCGGCGTGACCACCGTCTTCTTCGAGGAGCTGGTCAGCCCGCGGACGGCCGAGTCGCTGGCGCGCGAGGTGGGGGCGAAGGCCGTCGTGCTGAGCCCGCTCGAGGGCCCTCCGGAGACGGGCGACTACCTGAGCGCCATGCGCACCAACCTCGCGACGCTGCGCACCGCGCTGGGCTGCACATGAGCGCGGTCGTCCAGGTGCGCGGCGCCTCTGTCGCCTACGACCGCCGGCCCGCCCTGTCCGACATCGACCTGACCGTCACCACCGGCGAGGTGGTCGCGGTCCTCGGCGCGAACGGCTCCGGCAAGTCCACGCTGGTGCGCATGCTGCTCGGCCTGGTGCCGCTCACCGGCGGGTCCGTGTCGCTGTTCGGCACGCCACTGGGGCGCTTCTCCGACTGGCCGCGCATCGGCTACGTCCCGCAGCGCGTGGGAGCCGCCACCGGCGTGCCCGCCACTGTGCGGGAGGTGGTGGCCTCCGGCCGGCTGCCCCGCATGAGCCGCCTGCGCCGAGCGACGGCCGCGGACCGGGCCGCAGTCGACCGTGCGCTGGAGGTCGTGGGCCTCCTCGAGCGCGCCGAGCTCAGCGTCGGGACGCTGTCCGGCGGTCAGCAGCAGCGCGTGCTCATCGCCCGCGCGCTCACCTGCGAGCCGGCGCTCCTCGTCCTCGACGAGCCGACCTCCGGAGTGGACCTGGCCAGCCAGGCGGCGCTCGCCGACGCGCTGCGGCTGCTCGTCGACTCCGGCGTGACCGTCATCAACGTCGCGCACGAGCTGGGCCCGATGCATGCGCTGGTCACTCGGGCGATCACGCTCGCGGACGGCCGGGTGCTGCACGACGGCCCGCCGCCGGAGCCGGACCACCTGCACCTGCACGACCCGGAGCACGCCCACCCGCCGCACGCCGCACCTCCCGCACCGTCCGCATGGGGATTGCTGTGAACCCGCTCGCGCTCGACTTCATGCAGCGCGCGCTCGTCGCAGCCCTGCTCGTCGGCCTCGCCGCTCCGGCCGTCGGCGTCTTCCTCGTGCAGCGCCGGATGGCGCTCATGGGCGACGGCATCGGCCACATCGCGCTGACCGGCGTCGCGCTGGGCTTCCTGCTGGGCACCGCCCCCGTGCTGACCGCGGTGGTGGTGGCGACGATCGGCGCCGTCGTCATCGAGCTGGTCCGGCAGTCGGGCCGCACCAGCGGCGACGTCGCCCTCGCGCTGATGTTCTACGGCGGGATCGCCGGCGGAGTGCTGCTCATCGGGCTGTCCAGCGACGGCACGAACGCCAACCTGCTGGCCTACCTCTTCGGCTCACTGACGTCGGTCTCACCGACCGACGTCGTCGTCATCAGCGCCCTGTCCGGCGTGCTCCTCCTGACGGTGGCGGTCGTCGGGCGCGAGCTCTTCGCGGTGTGCCACGACGAGGAGTACGCCCGCGTCGCCGGCCTGCCGGTGCGGACCCTCAACATCCTGCTGGCCGTCATGGCCGCGGTCACCGTCACCGTCGCCATGCGGGTCGTCGGCCTGCTGCTCGTCAGCGCCCTGATGGTCGTGCCCGTCGCCACCGCACAGCAGCTGGTGCGCGGCTTCCGGGCCACCGTGCTCGTGGCGCTCGGAAGCGGCGTGCTCGCCTCGCTGTCCGGGGTGATCGGCAGCTACTACGCCGACACGGCGCCGGGCGCGATGATCGTCGTGGTGGCGCTGGGCTTCTTCCTGCTGGCCTCCACCGCAGGCGTGGTCGTACGCCGGCGTCGTCCGGTGCCGGCGTGACCGCACCCCAGCACGTCGCTCGCGGGCGCTCACGACGCGCCGGAAACCCCGCATGACGCGCCCGCTGCCCGGCGTGCGGACGACTCGTCAGCGCACCGCTGTCGCTGAGCTGCTCGGGCGGGTGGACGGCTTCAAGAGCGCGCAGGACCTGCACGACCTTCTGCGGTCGGACGGCGCCTCCGTCGGCCTGACCACGGTCTACCGGCACCTGCAGTCGCTGGCCGACGCCGGGCAGGTCGACGTGCTGCGCACCGGCGACGGCGAGGCCGTCTACCGCCGCTGCCCGACCGACGCGCACCACCACCACCTGGTCTGCCGGACGTGCGGCCGCAGCGTCGAGGTGGAGGGCCCGGAGGTGGAGGCCTGGGCGGCGTCCATCGCCGTGGCGCACGGCTTCCGCGACGTCAGCCACACCGTCGAGGTGTTCGGGACGTGCAGCGACTGCGCGTCCGCTCAGGCCTGAGCCGACCGCCAGGAGCTGAGCAGTTCAGCCTGCAGGCCGAACATCTCGGCGTGCTCCTCGGGCTCGCCGTGGTCGTAGCCGAGCAGGTGCAGCACGCCGTGCGTGCAGAGCAGGTGCAGCTCGGCCTCGGTCCCGTGCCCGGCGTCGCGCCCCTGCCGCTCGGCCACCTCGGGGCAGAGCACGACGTCACCCAGCACCGCCGGCCGCGAGTCCTCGTCGTCCTCGGCGGGAGCGCCGTGACCTGAGCCGTGGCCGACGCCGCGCGAGCCGCGCAGGTCCAGCTCGTCCATCGGGAAGGCCAGCACGTCGGTCGGCCCGTCCTCGCCCATCCAGCGGACGTGCAGCTTCTCCATCTGCTCGACGTCGACCAGCAGCAGCGACAGCTCGGCCAGCGGCGAGACGCCCAGCCGGTCGAGCACGTGCCGGGCGATGCGGACGAGCTGCTCCTCGTCGACGGCCACGCCGCTCTCGTTCGCGACCTCGATGCTCATGCGGGGTCCCCGACGCGTCGTGAGCGCCAGCGAGCGACGTGGTGGGATGCGTTCATCGGGTGCGCCGGGCGTCGTCGCGACGGCCCGGCGTGCGCTGCGGACCGCGCGCGCTCTCCATCTCCGCGTCGTACTGCGCGTAGGCGTCGACGATCCGCCCGACGAGCTTGTGTCGCACGACGTCCTGGCTCGACAGCGTCGCGAAGTGCACGTCCTCGACACCCTCGAGGATGTCGCGCACGACCCGCAGCCCGCTGGTCGCGCCGCCCGGCAGGTCGACCTGGGTGACGTCACCGGTGACCACGATCTTGCTGCCGAAGCCCAGGCGGGTGAGGAACATCTTCATCTGCTCGGCGGTCGTGTTCTGCGCCTCGTCCAGGATGATGAACGCGTCGTTGAGCGTCCTGCCCCTCATATAGGCCAGCGGCGCGACCTCGATCGTCCCCGCCGCCATGAGCTTCGGGATCGACTCGGGGTCGAGCATGTCGTGCAGCGCGTCGTACAGCGGGCGCAGGTACGGGTCGATCTTCTCGAACAGCGTGCCGGGCAGGAAGCCGAGCCGCTCGCCGGCCTCGACGGCGGGGCGGGTCAGGATGATGCGGTTGACCTGCTTGGCCTGCAGCGCCTGCACGGCCTTGGCCATCGCGAGGTAGGTCTTGCCGGTGCCGGCGGGGCCGACGCCGAACACGATCGTGTGCTTGTCGATCGCCTCGACGTAGCGCTTCTGGTTCACCGTCTTCGGGCGGATCGTGCGGCCGCGGTTGCTCAGGATGTTGAGGGTCAGGACGTCGGCCGGCTTGCCCTCGGACTGCTGCAGCATCGAGGCGCTCCGCTCGACCGCGTCCGGCGTGAGCGCCTCGCCCTTGCCCAGCAGCGCGATGAGCTGCTCGAAGAGCAGGACGCCCAGGGCGTTGTCCTTGGCGGAGCCGGTCAGGGTGATCTCGTTGCCGCGCACGTGCACGTCGCTGGTGAGCACGCGCTCGACGGTGCGGAGCACCTCGTCGCGGCTGCCCAGCAGGGCGACCATGGACTGCTCGGCGGGGACGACGATCTTGCTGACGACGCGCTCGACCTTGGGCGTCGTGGGGGTGGTGTCGGGCATGGGGTCGGCGGCTGCCGTTCGCCTGCTCTCGGAGTTGTCCGGTGGGACCCTCAGATTACCCGCGTGCGGCTCATCCCAACGCGCCGAGCGGGCGACCACCCAGCACGTGCACGTGCAGGTGGTGGACCGTCTGCCCGCCGTCGTCGCCGGTGTTGGTGAGGAGCCGGTAGCCGCCGTCCAGCCCCTCCTGCCGGGCGACCGCCACGGCGGCGGCCATGACCTCGCCCAGCAGGGCCGGGTCGGCGTCGGCGCAGGCGCCCGCGTCGGCGTGGTGGTCGCGCGGGACCACGAGCACGTGCGTCGGCGCCTGCGGGCCGATGTCGCGGAAGGCCAGCGTCCGCGGCGTCTCGGCGACGACCGTGGCCGGCACCTCGCCTGCGACGATCCGGCAGAACAGGCACTCGCTCATGGGCGCTCCTTCGTCACGTGCAGACCGTAGGCGCCGCCGGCACCGAGCAGCGCGGCGAGGCCGAGAAGTGCCACGACGATGCGCTGGACGGGGTCGCCGCTGTCGCTCGACGAGCCGGCCGTCGGCTTGGGCTCCTCCGCGACCACGGGGAACGTCGACGGCTCGACGACGGCAGGCGAGCTGGACGGCGGTGCGCCCGTCGACGACGGAGACGGCGGCGGCGGTGTCGTCCGGCTCGGCGCAGGTGCGGGACTCACCGGCGCAGGGGTGCGGACCACCGGCCGCGGCGACCGGGTGCGGACGGGTGTCGGGGCGGGCTCCGCAGTCGGCTCGGCGGTCGGCTCCGGCGCCTCGGACTGCGGGAGCGGCAGCACCGGCGAGGGCTGCGCCTGGCGGGGCGTGCTCTCCGGCGCCCTCTGCGCGACCGCCGGCGCGGCCGGCAGGAGCGCGACGGCGAACGCCACGAGCAGGCTCCGGACGATCACAGCAGGAACCTAGCGGCAGCGGGGCCGGCGCTCAGGCCCATCGGGACGTCCGCGCGCTGACCACGGCGACAGCTGCGGCCCCGGCGGTGGAGGTGCGTACGACGCTGCTGCCCAACCGCACAGCGACGGCCCCCGCCGCGGTCAGCGCACGCACCTCGCGGTCGGTGAGGCCGCCCTCCGGCCCGACCACGAGCAGCAGCTCCCCCGCGCTCGGCAGGTCGACGGAGGCCAACGGCACCGACGCCGTCTCGTGCAGCAGCAGTGTCGGCGTGCCGGCCACGCGGGCGAGCAGCTCCTCCGTGGACGCCCAGGACGACACGACCGGGTGCCGGGCGCGACGCGACTGCTTGCCGGCCTCGCGCGCCGTGGACCGCCAGCGCGACAGCGCCTTCTCGCCGCGCGGTCCGTCCCACTTCACGATGCAGCGCTCCGCCTGCCAGGGCAGCACCTCGTCCACGCCGACCTCGGTCGCCAGCTCCACGGCGAGCTCGCCGCGGTCCCCCTTGGCCAGCGCCTGGACGAGCACCAGGCGGGGCTGCGGCTCGGGCTCCACCACGCGGCTCTCGACGCGCAGCCGCACGACGTCCTGCCCCAGCGCGACCACCATGCAGCAGGCGCGGGTGCCGCGGCCGTCGGCCAGGTCGACCTGCTCTCCGACCTTCACGCGCCGCACGGTCGCTGCGTGCCGCCCCTCCGGACCGGTCAGCTCGAGCTCGTCGGCCGACAGGTCGTCGCAGAGGAACAGCGCAGCCGTCATGCGGGCGGGCTCACCGGCGCCGGCGGCCGAACAGGCCGTTGCCCTTGCCGGTGCCGGCCGGCCGCTCCTCGCCGCGCAGCCGGGCGAGGTCGCGCAGCAGGTCCTCCTGCTTGGCGTCCAGCTTCGTCGGCACCTCGATGCGCAGGTGGACGTGCAGGTCGCCGCGGCCGGTGGCGCGCAGGTGCGGCACGCCGCGGGCTCGCAGCGTGATGACCTCCTCGGGCTGCGTGCCCGGCGAGATGTCCAGCTGCTCCTCGCCGTCCAGCGTCGCGAGAGGGACGGTGGTGCCCAACGCCGCCGCCGTCATCGGCAGCGTCACCGTGCAGTGCAGGTCGTCGCCCTCGCGGTGGAACACCGGGTGCTCGCGCTCGATGACCTCGACGTACAGGTCGCCAGCCGGTCCGCCGCCCGGACCGACCTCTCCCTCACCGGTCAGCCGGATGCGCATGCCGCTCTCGACACCCGCAGGCACCTTGACCGTCAGCGTCCGTCGCGCGCGCACGCGGCCGTCGCCGGCGCACTCGCCGCACGGGTGCTCGATGACCGAGCCGAGTCCGCCGCAGCGCGGGCAGGCGCGGGTGGTCATGACCTGGCCCAGGAACGAGCGCTGCACCTGCTGCACCTCACCGCGGCCCTGGCAGGTGTCGCACATGCTCGGGTGGGTGCCGGCGGCGGTTCCCTGGCCGGTGCAGGTCGTGCAGACGACGGCGGTCTCGAGGGTCAGCTCGCGCTCGGTCCCGAAGGCGGTCTCGGCCAGCTCGCACTCGATCCGCAGCAGTGCGTCCGAGCCCTGCCGCACGCGGCTGCGCGGCCCGCGTGCACCGGCTCCGCCGCCGAAGAACGCGTCCATGATGTCGCCGAGCCCGCCGAAGCCGCCCTGGAACGGGCTGCCGGCGCTGCCCGGGCCGCTCCCGAGCGGATCCCCGCCGAGGTCGACGATCTGGCGCTTCTGCGGGTCGGACAGCACCTCGTAGGCGGTCGTGACCTGCTTGAAGCGCTCCTGTGCCTCGGGATCGGGGTTCACGTCCGGGTGCAGCTGGCGGGCGAGCTTGCGGTACGCCTTCTTGATCTCGTCGTCGGTGGCTCCCGGCGCGACGCCGAGATCGCCGTAGTAGTCGGCCACTACGAGCCCGCCAGCAACTCGCCGACGTAGCGCGCGACGGCGCGCACCTGGCCCATGTTGCCGGCGTAGTCCATGCGCGTGGGGCCGACGACGCCGAGGCCGCCGTACGCGCTGCCGTCCGGGCCGTATCCGACGGTCACCACGGACGTGGACCGCAGTCCCTCCACGTTGTTCTCCTCGCCGATCTTGACGTGCACGGTGGTGGGGTCGTTGACCTCGCCCAGCAGCTTGAGCAGGACGACCTGCTCCTCGAGCGCCTCGAGCACGGGGCGCAGCGTGTGCGGGAAGTCCAGGCTGTGGCGGGTGAGGTTGGCCGTACCGGCGATCGCGATGCGCTCCTCGGGCTGGTCGACCAGCGTCTCGAGGACGACCGACATCACGCTGGTGAGGACCGGCCGGATCGCAGGGGGCGCGGCGTCCGGCAGGTCGGCGAGCGCGGCCGGGGCGTCCACCAGCCGCGCGCCGTGCAGCCGGCTGCCGAACATCTGGCGCAGCGTCGCGACGTCGTCGTCGGTCAGCGTCGTCGGCAGCTCGACGACGCGCTGCTCCACCCGGCCGGTGTCAGTGATGAGCACGAGCAGCAGGCGGTTCGGCGCGAGGTGCACGATCTCGAGGTGGCGCACCGAGCTGCGCGACAGCGACGGGTACTGCACGACCGCGACCTGGCGGGTCAGCTGGGCCAGCAGGCGCACCGACCGGCGGACGATCTCGTCGAGGTCGACGGCGCCCTCGAGGAAGGACTGGATCGCGCGCCGCTCGGCGGGCGAGAGCGGCTTGACCGAGGACAGCTGGTCGACGAACAGCCGGTAGCCCTTGTCGGTGGGTATGCGGCCTGCGCTGGTGTGCGGGTGGGTGATGTACCCCTCGTCCTCGAGGGCCGCCATGTCGTTGCGCACCGTCGCGGGGCTGACGCCGAGGCCGTGCCGCTCAGCCAGCGACTTGGAGCCGACCGGCTCGGTGGTGGAGACGAAGTCCTCCACGATCGCGCGCAGGACCTCGAGCTTGCGGTCGTCGAGCACGTGTCCGCACCTCCTCCTGGCACTCCCGGTCTGCGAGTGCCAAGTGTACGGCGAGGGCGACGAGGAGAACGCGCTCCGACCGGTCGGCTGCGCCGTCCCAGAGGAGCAGGTCGCCCCCGCCGCTCAGGCCGAGGACCTGCTGCCGCAGCGCGCGCACACCGGCTCAGGCGGTCCGTCCGCCAGCGCGCCGCAGTCGTCGCAGACGCGCTCGAGCCAGCAGACCGGGTCGCCGACCGCTTCGTCATCGGCTGGGGGGCGGGCGGGCGTCGGCTCGTCGGTCACGGCACCTCCCCCACGAGCACGGCCCGCACGGCCGTGCGCACCGTGGCGTGCGAGGCGCCCCGCGCCGTCACGCCGGCCTGCTCCCCCTCGCGATGACCCAGCACGAGCCGCGCCCCGTCGGCCGCGGCGACGACCGTCAGCTGCACCTGCACGGGCGGCCGGTCGGGGTCGTCCGCACGCAGCGCCTCGAGCGCCAGCCGTGGCGACGCGGCGTCCTCGACGACCTCCCAGCCAGGGTTCCCCGGCCGCAGCGGCGGTCCGTCCTCGCCGTCGGCGACGCCCAGCAGCAGGGCGGCCAGCAGGTCGTCCACGACGGCGTTGCGGGTGCGCAGCGAGCAGGAGCAGCGGCCGTCCTGCTCGGTCACCTCCAGCAGGCCGTCCCCGCCGGCGAACCGCCCCAGCAGCAGGCCCTCCCGTGCGCCCCGCACCACGACCACCAGGCGCGCCCGGGCACGAGTGGCCAGCACGACCCCGAGGTCGCCACGCGGGGTCCAGCGGCCGTCCTGCAGGACCAGAGCCCCGCGCGCCTCGAGGTCGCGCCGCAGCGGCTCGGCGTCCACCGGCGGACCGGGGCGCAGCAGCGGCTGCACGACGCCGACCTCGTCGAAGCCGGCCGCGCGCAGCTCGTCGACGGTCCAGCTGCCGAGGTCGACGCCGCTCACCAGGGCAGCCCGCGCAGGTGCTCGCGCCACCCGTCCACGTCGTCGCGGGACGCCCACCACGCACCGGCCACCATGAACCAGCGCAGCGCCAGCGGGACGGTGTCTACCGGGCTCGGCAGCGGGTGCTCGAGCATCCGCTCTGTCACCGTCCCGAACAGCGTGCGCGTCCCGGCCTCCAGCCGGTCGGCGACGTCGAGCAGCTCCCGCAGCAGCCGGCTCACACCAGCACCCGCGCCGGCAGCCTCTCCAGCCAGGCGTCCAGCCGATCCTGCGAGGCGGCGAAGCAGCCCTCCAGGGCCACCCACCCGGCAGCGGTCACGTACGGCTGCGGCTTCAACGGGTCGTAGTGCAGCTTCACCTGGTGCACCGCGTGCGCGGCCCCGTCAGGGGTCCGCAGCACGACGCCCACGAAGCCCTGCAGCACGACGACCTCCTCGAGCTCCGCCCACTCCCAGGTCCGCCTGATCGTGCGTCCGTTCGCGATGATCAGCCGCTGGCTCGTGCCGTACGCGAGGCCCGCGACGTCCGCGCGGTGGTCGACGCCGCTGAGCGGGTCGGCGGAGGGCACCTGCGAGATGCCGATGCTGTTCAGCTTGGCGCCGAAGCGCTCCCCCTCGCGCAGCGACGGGCTCAGCAGCGTCCAGTTCCGGACCGTGCCGGCCGCGAAGCGCGGCGCCCACTGCTGGACGCGTTCGAGGAGGCGTTCCTCGGGCGACATGCGGGTCCTCTCGGCGTACGACGGTGCGGTGCGGATGCTGTCAGTCGAACGGGTTGACCGCGGACACGACCCCTTCGGCCCGGTCCCGTGCTCCGGAGGCGAGGTCCCCGGCGTCCTCGAGCAGGGCCTCGCCGCGGTCGCGGGCCTCGCCCAGCAGCTCCTCGCCCCGTTCCCGCGCCTGGCCGGCCAGCTCCTCGGCGTCGGCCAGCAGCTCCTCCCCCCGCTCCCGCGCGTCCCGTGCCAGCTCCTCGCCGCGGTCGCGCGCGTCCCGCGCCAGCTCGACTCCGCTCTGCGCGACGCCGACCACCGCGTCCCGCGCCGTGTCCAGCTCGCGCCGCACCTCGTCGGCGTACTCCCGCAGCTCCTGCTGCGTCCAGTCCGCGGCACGGCCGATGCCGTCGCCGACGCGCCCCACGAGGTCGTGCACCATCTCGCGGTTGTCGCGGTACCAGTCGTAGGCGAGGTATGCCGCCGTCACCGCCAGGACGACCTGCCCGGCGACCGGCACCCACCCCGTGGAGGCGCTGAGCCCGATCAGCCCCATCGCCGTCGCGCTGCCCGTGCCGGCCATGACGAGCCCGGCGGTGTTCGCGACCGCCATCCCCTTGTCGAGCCCGGTGTTGTCCGGGTCGTCGCTGACGACGGTCCAGACGTTGCTGACGACCGAGGTGACCACCCCCGCCTTGGCGAGCAGGTCCAGCGCAGCGGCCATCTGCCCGGTGGGCATGCCGTGCAGCGGCAGCGTCGCGTCGCCCATCTCGCCGAGCAGCTTCGGCATGATTCCCTGCTGCCAGGCGATCTGGGCGTTCAGCGCCTGGAGGCTGTCGTCCCCGTGCAGTGCAGCCGCCTGCAGCACCCGCGCGTAGCCGCTCGGGTCGCGTCCCGCCAGCGCCACCAGATCGCCTGCTAGAAGGGCCTTCCGTGCGTCGTACAGGCCCCTGGCCGTCACGCCCTGCCCGAACAGGCTGAGCAGGCCGAACGCGGTGTCGGGGCCTCCGAGCCAGTCGAGCAGGTCGGCCACGGTCACCCTGCGCAGGGAGTCCGCCACCCCCTCGAGCTGCCAGGCGCAGCGGCGCGCAGCGGCGTCGACGTCCTCCTGAGCCTGCTCGGCCTGCCGCTCGGCCTGCACCCGCGCGACGCGCAGCGCGTGGTCCGCGGCAGCCGTGGCGTAGCGCTGGGCGGTCTCCGCCGCGCGGCCGGCGCGGGCTGCCGCCTCCTCGCTCATGCCGGCTACGGAGACCTGTCCCGCTGCGGCGGCGGCGCGCATCGCGTGCGCGTGCTCGAGCCCCGCCTCGAGCAGGTCGGCCTGCGCGTTGCGCGCACGCCGCTGCGCGTCGGCGAGCACCTCTGCGTAGGCGTCCAGCGCCCGGGCGGCGTCGGCGAAGCCCTCGCCCAGCGCTCGCAGGGCCCGCGCCGTGGTCGAAGCGCGGGCCACGA
>JAOPWK010000325.1 GCA_025965735.1 Frankiales bacterium | reverse complement strand
CCTCGTCGCGACCGGTGAGACCGAGGCCGTCGGTGGTGGTGGCCGAGACGCTGACGGGGGCGCCGGCCGCGGCGGAGAGCGCCGCCTCGGCCTCGAGGCGACGGGGGCCGACCTTCGGGCGGTTGCCGACGACCTGCACGGCGACGTTGCCGATCGCGAAGCCGGCGGCCTCCACCCGGCGGCGCGTCTCGGCCAGCAGGGCCGCCCCCGAGGCGCCCTTCCACTGCGGCTCGCTGGTCCCGTAGTTGGAGCCGAGGTCGCCGAGCCCGGCCGCGGACAGCAGCGCGTCGCAGGCGGCGTGCGCGGCCACGTCGCCGTCGGAGTGGCCGGCCAGCCCGTCGACGCCCTCCCACATCAGCCCAGCGACCCAGCAGGGACGGCCAGGCTCGAACGGGTGCACGTCGGTGCCGATGCCGACCCTCATGCGCGCGCTGCCAGCACGGCCTCAGCGAGCAGCAGGTCCAGCGGGCGGGTCACCTTGAAGGCCTCCTCGGAGCCGGGGACCGTGGTCACGGTGCCGCCGAGAGCCTCCACCAGCCCGGCGTCGTCCGTGAGCGTGGGCAGGCCCGAGGCGTGGGCGCGCTCCAGCACCGAGCGCTGGAAGCCCTGCGGGGTCTGCACCGCCCGCAGCGCCGCGCGGTCCACGGTGGCCACCACCCGGTCGCCGTCGACCTGCTTCACCGTGTCGGCCACCGGCAGCACCGGCACCACGGACTCGGCGCCGGCGCGCAGGCAGGCCACGACGGCCTCGACGACCGACACCGGCGTCAGGCAGCGGGCGGCGTCGTGCACGAGGACCAGGTCGGCGGCGGGGTCCAGCGCCGCCAGGGCCAGCCGCACGCTCTCCTGCCGCTCAGCGCCGCCGGCCACGACGACGACGTCGTACGGCGCGAGCAGCTCCTCCACCAGCGCCACGTCGGTAGCGGCGACCACCACCGGACCGACCGAGGGTGCGGCCCGCAGTCCGCGGACGGCGTGCACGAGCAGCGGCTCGCCGGCCAGCTCGCGCAGCGCCTTGGGCGCGCCGGGGCCGAGGCGGACGCCGAGTCCGGCAGCGGGGACCAGGACCCCGACCGTCGCTCGGGAAGTCAAGACGTACGGCGGGGCATCGCCGACGGCGTGGGCCGACCCGGCACGGCGCGCGGGCTGCGGACGGGGCGCTCCGCGGCGGCGGCGTCGTCGGCGGGTCGGCCGAACACCAGGCGGCCGTTAGCGGTCGTCAGCACGCTGGTGACGCGCACCGAGACCTCCTGCCCCAGGCGGGCCCGACCGCTCTCGACCACGACCATCGAGCCGTCGTCGAGGTAGCCGACGGCCTGCCCGGCCTCCTTGCCGGCCTTGATGAGCAGCACGGGGACGTCGTCGCCGGCGGCCACCGGCGGGCGCATGGCCAGCGACAGCGCGTGCATGTTGAGCACCCGGATGCCCGCGAGGGAGGCCGCCTTGGCCAGGTTGGTGTCCAGGGTGAGCAGCGCGGCGTTGCGGTCCAGGCAGATGCGGACCAGCTTGGCGTCGACCTCCTGCACGCCCGGCACGTCGAGGTCGAGCACCTCGAGCTCGACGCCGTCCTCGCGCTTGAGCGCCTCGAGGACCTCCAGCCCGCGGCGGCCGCGGGCGCGGCGCAGGTCGTCGCCAGCGTCGGCCAGCCCCTGCAGCTCGGCCAGCACCGGGGAGGCGACCAGCATGACCCCGTGCAGGAACCCTGCCCGCACGACGTCCAGCACCCGGCCGTCGATGGCGACCGAGCTGTCGATCACGCGGGGCAGCGCCGCGGCGGGCGCCGCGCGCGGGGCCATCCCGGCGCGCTCGCCGAACAGCGCCAGCACGCCGTCGCGCTTGCTCATCGCGACGACCGCACCGAAGTAGCCGAGCACCACCACGACGAACCCGAACAGCGGGAACGCCAGGTAGGCCAGCGGCAGGAAGAACACCGGCCAGGCCACACCGGCGCCGACGAGGACGCCGCCGACGGTCCCGAGCGCGCCGGCCACGAGCTGCTCGGCGGAGACGTCGCGCAGGCTCGTGCGGGCCACCTCGGTGGTCGCTGCGGTCTTGCGGCCGAGCACGCCGCCGAGCACGTAGCCGAGGCCCGAGCCGATGATCAGCCCCACCGCGGTGCCGTTGAGTGCGCCCAGCACCGGGCCGTCCTGGTCGACGGAGGTGCCCACCTGGTAGCCCGCGCCGGCGAAGAAGACCACGACGAGCAGGCGCAGGACCTCCAGGACGGCGTACGGCGTCCGCGCCCGGCGGGTCGGCTGCGAGGCCGGCACACGCAACGGGCCCGGCGTCAGGCTCCCCTCGGGGAGCCCGGCGTCCGGGCCGGTGCTGCTGGTCATGCGCGCCTAGGAGGCGAGGACCTCGTCGAGGATGGCCTCGGCCTTGTCCTCGTTGGTGCCCTCGGCGAGCGCGAGCTCGCTGACGAGGATCTGGCGGGCCTTGGAGAGCATGCGCTTCTCGCCCGCGGACAGGCCCCGCTCCTTGTCGCGGCGCCAGAGGTCGCGGACGACCTCGCCGACCTTGTTGATGTCGCCGGAGGCGAGCTTCTCCAGGTTGGCCTTGTAGCGGCGCGACCAGTTGGTCGGCTCCTCGACCGCGGGAGCGCGGAGCACCTCGAAGACCTTGTCGAGCCCGGCCTGGCCGACGACGTCGCGGACGCCGACGATCTCGGCGTTGTCCGCCGGGACGCGGACGGTCAGATCGCCCGGGGCGACCTTGAGGACCACGTAGATCTTGTCCTCGCCCTTGATGGTGCGGGTCTCGATGGCCTCGATGAGCGCGGCCCCGTGGTGCGGGTAGACGACGGTCTCGCCGACTGCGAACGTCATGTGTAGTTAGCCCCTCTCGCCACGA
>JAOPWK010000305.1 GCA_025965735.1 Frankiales bacterium | reverse complement strand
GAGGCCGACGCGACGGCGGCCAGCCACGGCGAGCGCGCCGTGCGGCTCGCGGTCGAGATGGGCCTGCCCGCGACGGATCCCGCGTGGCAGGCCCGCGGCGTCGCCTTCGCCGCGCTGGCCCGGCTGGGGCAAGGAGCGCTGGCCCGCGACGACAACGCCGCCGCGGAGGGGCTCTTCCGGCGCGCCCTCGCGCTCGGGCACCCGGTGTACGGCGACGAGCTGCCGGACGACCTGGTGGTGCCCGTGCGGGTGGGGCACGCGCAGTCCCTCGCGGCGCTGCACCGGCTGGACGAGGCCGAGGAGCAGCTCGCTCCGGCCCTCGAGGCACTCGAGGACGCGGTGCGCGCGTCCGCTCTCGTCGTGCTCGGCGAGGTGCGGCGCAAGCGCGGGCAGGTGATGGGCGCGCGCGAGGCGTTCGTGTCGGCGCTCGCCGCCGCGGCCTCGGCCGGTGTGGACCGGCTGTCCGGGGAGGCGCTTCGCCAGCTCGGCCTGCTCGACTACTTCGACGGCCGGCTGCGCGACGCCGAGGAGCGGTTCCGCCAGGCGCACGCCCTGGCCGTGCAGGTCGGCGACCCGCGTGGTGCCGGCTGGGCGCTGCAGCACCTGGCCTGGAGCGCCACGACTCGCGGCGACTACGGGCTGGCCGACCGGACGCTCGAGCAGGCGGCGGAGGTGTTCTCCTCGCTGGAGGACAGCGGCGGCCTGTCGTGGGTTGCCGGGACGGAGGGCTTCGTGCGGCTGCTGCAGGGCCGGCTGACCGAGGCGCGCGAGCTGGCGCAGTCGGTGCTGCCGCTGGGCGAGGCGATCGGGGAGCGCTGGGGCGTGGCCGCGCTGCTGACCATCGACGCGCTCGCCGCTGCGGAGCTGGGTGACGTGCGGACGGCCGTCTCGCAGGCGGAGCAGGCGCGGACCCGCTTCGCCGACGTGGGCGACGCCTGGGGCGAGGCGCTGGCGCTCACGGCGCAGGGCATCGCCGCCCGCGGGGCCGACGAGCCGGGTGCGGCGGTGCAGCTGCTCGGCGAGGCGGTGGAGCTGTCGGAGCAGGGCCGCTACCCGCTGATCTCCAGCCTCGCGCTGGTCGCCACCGGCTACGCGCACCTGGACCGGGGCGACCCCGAGGGCGCCGAGGCGGCGGCGTGGCGCGCCTCGGCGCTGCTGGCGGGGCTGGACCTGGATGCCTCCGCGGCGCTCGGCGCGAAGGTGCTGCTGGCCCAGGTGCTGCGGGCGCGCGGCCGGCTCGAGGAGGCGCTCGGCGAGATCGACGCGGCGCTGGCGGTCACCCACGCGCCGGCGCTGCTCTTCCCGCGCCGGCAGGCCTTGGCCCACCGCGCCGGCGTCCTGCTGCAGCTCGGGCGCGTGGACGAGGCGCTCACCGCAGCGCGGGAGGCGGTGGCGACGCCGTCGGAGGACGTGCGCGCGCACGTGCTCGCCCTCCGGGCGCTCGGCTCAGCGCTGCGGGCTGCCGGGGACGAGCCGGCCGCGCAGACAGCCCTGGAGCAGGCGCTCGAGGTGGCCACCTCCACCGGCCAGCGCTCCGAGATCGCCGCGACCGAGAGGCTGCTGCGCGCATGAGCGTCCTGCCCGAGTGGGTGCAGCTGCTGGACGACGAGGACGGCCTCGTGGTGGTCGAGCTCGACGAGGCCGCGGCGCACGCCGCCCCGCTGCCCGACCACCCCGTGCAGCTCGTGGTGACGGTCGCGTTGCACGACCCCGACGAGGAGGGGCAGCCCTACGCGGAGGAGCACGCCGAGCTGGCCGGCTGGCGGGAGGCGCTCGAGCGCGCCCTGGGGCAGGACGGGCGCCTGGTCGCCACGATCACCGCCGGCGGCAGCCGCGAGCACGTCGCCTACCTGCGCAGCGAGGACGTCGTGCAGGCGTGGCGGGACGCGCCGCCCGACGGGCTCGGCGCGTACGAGGCGCAGGTCGCGCTGGTGCCCGACCCGACCTGGCTGGGCCTGCGCGAGATCGCCGGCCTGCTGGCGGACGGCGAGGAGCCGCTGGTCCTGCCGCTCTGAGGGCTAGCGGGCGCGGCGGGACAGCCGGTCGGCGTCCAGGATCGTCACGGCGCGGGAGTCGACCCGCATCCAGCCGCGCGAGGCGAAGTCGGCGAGCGCCTTGTTGACGGTCTCGCGGGAGGCGCCGACGAGCTGGGCCAGCTCCTCCTGGGTGAGGTCGTGGTGCACCCGCACGCCCTCGGCCTCCTGCGTGCCGAAGCGCTCGGCCAGGCCGAGCAGCGCCTTGGCCACGCGGCCGGGCACGTCGGTGAAGATCAGGTCGGCCAGCGCGTCGTTGGTGCGGCGCAGGCGTCGGGCCAGCACGCGCAGCAGCTGCTCGGCGATCTCGGGCCGGTCGTTGATCCACGGCCGCAGCGAGCTGTGCGCGAGGGAGGCCAGCCGGGCGTCGGTGAGGACCGTGGCCGTCGCCATGCGCGGCCCGGGGTCGAACAGCGACAGCTCGCCGAACATGTCGCTCTCCCCCATGACCGACAGCATGTTCTCCCGGCCGTCGGCGGCGCGGCGGCCGACCTTCACCTTGCCGCTCAGCACGATGTACAGCGTGTCGCCCTGCTCGCCCTCGCTGAAGACGATCTCGCCGCGGGTGTAGTTGCCGTACTGCAGCGCCGCCGACAGCGCCTCGCGCGCTTCGGTGGCGACGCCCTGGAACAGGCCGGCGCGCGCCAGCACGTCGTCGCCACTCCCGGTGATGGGACTGCTGTCGTCCGTGCTGCTCAAGGCGGTCCTCCCGTGCGGTCTGCTGAGCCGGGAGTGTCCCACGTCTCGGTAAGGCTAGCGGGGACGCCCTGGCAGCAGGCTGGACAGCCGGCGACGGCGCCAGTACCGCTCGAGGGCCGGCGCGAAGCCCTCGCTGACGTACGTCTCGACCTCTTCGGGGCGTGCGGAGTCCAGGAAGGACTCCAGCTGGTCGCTCACCGAGTCGACCCGCAGCGGGCGCTCGACCCGCTCCATCATGAGCATGAGGACGAGCAGGAGCACCGGCAGCAGCAGCGCCACGAGGAGCAGGGTCACGTCGCCCATGGTCCTCCCGCCTGTCCAGCCGCCCCCACCGGGGGCGTCAGGCGGTGGCGCGGCGCGGGTCCAGCGGCAGCGCCGACAGGCACAGGCTGGGCTGCTCGCGGTAGCGGGCGATGAGCTCGCCGGTGGCCTCGCCGATCCGGCGGTGCAGCGCGTTGCGGTACGCCGACAGCTGGGCCTCGGCGACCCGCAGGTCCTGCTCGAGGGCGGCGTTCCCCTCCACGTCGTCGTGGTCGACCCGGCGGTCCCACAGCTCACCCAGACTGGGCAGCGGCGGGATGTCGTCGACGGGGAGCAGCTCGACGAGCGCCTGCCGGCCGGCGCCGACGCGCTCGGTGGTCAGCACCGGGCGCAGGTGGTCCTGGTCCAGCTCCTTGACCGAGCCGGCCTGCACCACGTCCAGGCGCGCCTGCAGGATGCGGCGCCAGTACGAGACCTTGCCCTCCTCGGCGGTCAGCGCACGGCGGTACTCCCGCAGGGCGTCCAGCGACAGGTGGGCGTAGTCGGCGTTGCGTGCCGGGAGGGGACGTGCGGCACCCTTCTTCCGAGCCGCTGCCGGGCGCTCGGCCAGGCCGATGCCGCCGGGGACGCCGCGGGCAGCCCCCGTGCTGTCGGTGGTCTGCGCGTCCATGGTCCCCTCCCGTGGTCACTGTCTGTGACCATCACAGAGGATGTCGTCACGGTCTGCTGATCCTTGAGCGACGTCACCCGGCTGGGGCAGCGGCAGGCGGGGCCGGGTGGTCCCACCTAGGCTCGCAGCGTGGTCATCGGCGCGCCTCCCAGCAGGACGGCGCTCGTGCGCCGGGCCCGCCGGACGGCCCGTGAGCTGGCCGTCCTGCACCCGGACGCGCACTGCGAGCTGGACTTCACGAGCCCGCTCGAGCTCGCCGTCGCCACCATCCTGTCGGCCCAGTGCACCGACAAGCGGGTGAACGAGGTGACCCCGGCGCTGTTCCGCCGCTACCCGGACGCGGCCGCCTACGCCGGCGCCGATCGCGAGGAGCTCGAGGCGCTGATCCGCCCGACCGGCTTCTTCCGCAACAAGGCCAGCAGCCTGATCGGCCTCGGGGCTGCGCTCGTCGAGCGGCACGACGGCGAGGTGCCCGGCCGGCTCGAGGACCTGGTGCAGCTGCCCGGCATCGGCCGCAAGACCGCCAACGTCGTGCTCGGGAACGCATTCGGCGTGCCGGGGCTGACCGTGGACACCCACTTCGGGCGGCTGGTCCGCCGCTTCGGCTGGACCGAGCTGGACGACCCGGTGAAGGTCGAGGCGGTCGTGGCCGAGCTGCTCCCGAAGAGCGACTGGACGATGTTCAGCCACCTGGTGATCTTCCACGGGCGGCGGGTCTGCCACTCCCGCAAGCCGGCCTGCGGGGCGTGCGGCGTCGCCGCGCTCTGCCCGTCGTACGGCCTCGGTCCGACCGACCCCGAGGTGGCGCGCACGCTCGTGAAGGGGCCGGCGTGACGCGCGCGCAGTGGGCGGCGCTGGTCGGCGTGGCTGTCCTGCTCGCGGGGGCCTTCGCCGTACGAGGGCAGCAGTCGCCGGAGCCGGAGGCTGCCGACCTGGCCCCGCTGCGGGAGGCCGCCGCGCTGGCCGACTGCCCGGCCGGGCTCGGGCCGGAGCTGCCTGACCTGGTGCTGCCCTGCCTCGGCGGCGGTGAGGACGTCGACCTGCGGTCAGCCGCCCCCGGCCGCCCGACGCTGGTCAACGTCTGGGCGACCTGGTGCCCGCCGTGCGTCGAGGAGGTGCCGGACCTGGCGGCCTTCGCCGAGCGGGCCGGCGGCCGGGTGGGGCTCGTCGGCGTGCTCACCCAGGACCCCCAGCGCAACGGGCTGGAGTTCGCGCGGCAGTTCGGGATGCGCTGGCCCAGCGTCGTCGACGACCAGGGCGAGGTGTTCCGGGCGTTCCGGCCCGGCCCGCCCGTGACGCTGTTCCTGGACGCGCAGGGACGTGTAGTGCACAAGCGCAGCGGCAAGTTCGACGACGTGGCCGAGATCG
The DNA here is from genome assembly GCA_025965735.1 of Frankiales bacterium. Taxonomy (GTDB): domain Bacteria; phylum Actinomycetota; class Actinomycetes; order Mycobacteriales; family SCTD01; genus SCTD01. The sequence continues at coordinate 2,546 of JAOPWK010000305.1, read as the reverse complement.
AGGCGCTGGTCGCCGAGCACCTGGGGGTGAGCGTGTGACGCCGCCCTGGCTGGACGCGCTCGTGCGCGCGCTGCCCGACGTGCGGGGCGAGCAGCTCAGCCGCTTCCTGCCACCGCCGACCGGTGGCCGGCACTCGGCGGTGCTCGTGCTGTTCGGCGAGGGACCGTCAGGCCCTGACGTGCTGCTCATCGAGCGGGCCCACACCATGCGCTCGCACGCCGGGCAGCCCGCCTTCCCCGGCGGCGCGCTGGACCCGGAGGACGGCGACCCGGAGGGCGAGGGCCCGGTGAACGCCGCCCTGCGCGAGGCGCGCGAGGAGGTGGGGCTGGACGCCTCCAGCGTCGAGGTGCTGGGCCGGCTGCCCGCGCTGTTCCTGCCGCCCTCGGGCTTCGTGGTGCACCCGGTCGTGGGCTGGTGGCGCGACCCGCACGACGTGCACGTGGTCGACGAGGCCGAGGTGGCCGCGGTCGCCCGCGCGCCGATCGCCGAGCTGGTCGACCCGGCGAACCGCCTGCGCGTGCGCCACCCGAGCGGCTGGGTCGGCCCCGCCTTCGAGGTCGGCGACCTGCTCGTGTGGGGCTTCACCGCCGGGCTGCTGGACAAGCTGCTCGCGCTCGGCGGCTGGGAGCTCCCGTGGGACACCAGCCGCAGCCAGGTGCTCGACCCCGAGACCACCGCGCTCGCGATGCGTGGCGCCACCTTCCCCGCCGGCCTGCCCGGTCCACCTCCACCCTGACCCCGAGGACCCCGTCATGAAGCAGCTCACCCGCGCCGCCCTGCTCACCGCTGCCCTGGTGCTGACCGCCTGCGGGGGCGGCGAGGAAGGCGGCAGCGGCGAGACCGCCGTCACCGCCACCGGGCCCGCCGACGCGCAGGTCGTCACGGTGGTGAGCAACGCGAAGATCGAGTTCGAGCCGGCGACGGTGAACGCGAAGGTCGGCACCCTGAAGCTGACCCACCGGGTCGAGGGCGCCATCCCGCACAACCTCGTCTTCGACGATCAGAGCCTCGGCGGCACCCAGACCCTCACCGAGGGCAAGGAGGAGACGCTCACGCTGACCTTCAAGGACGCCGGGACGTACGACTTCCTGTGCACGATCCACACCGGCCAGGACGGTCAGGTCGTCATCTCCTAGCCGCGACAGCCGTAGGGTCCGGACGTGACCGGCAGCCTGCTCGACGTCGTCCTCGTGGTGGCCTGCCTGCTGTTCGCGCTGTCGGGCTACCGGCAGGGCTTCGTGGTCGGCGTGCTGTCCTTCGTCGGCTTCCTCGGCGGCGGCGTCCTGGGCGCGAAGCTCGCCCCGTCCATCGCGAGCTCGCAGTTCTTCTCGCAGTTCCCGCGCGTCGTCGTGGGCCTGGGCGTGGTCTTCCTGTTCGCCAGCATCGGCCAGCTGCTGTCCACGGTGGTGGGCGGCGCGCTGCGCAAGCGGCTCACCTGGCGGCCCGCCCGCCAGGTCGACGCGCTGGCCGGCGCGGTCATCAGCGTGGTCAGCCTGCTGCTCGTCTCCTGGCTCGTGGGCCGGGCCGTCGCGACCTCCCCGTACCCCAGCCTGGCCGCCCAGGTGAAGCAGTCCGCCGTGCTCACCACCGTCGACGGGCTCGTGCCCACGTCCGGGCAGCGCTTCGTCACCTCCTTCCGCCAGCTCGTCGACGAGGGCGGCTTCCCGGAGGTCTTCGAGGGGCTGCGCGCGCCCGACGTCACGCAGGTCGAGCCGCCGGATCCCCAGCTGGCCCGCAGTGCGGTGGTGCAGAAGGTCGAGCAGAGCGTGCTGAAGGTGACCGGCGTGGCTCGGGACTGCCGCAAGAGCGTCGAGGGCACCGGCTTCGTCTTCGCCCCGGAGCGGGTGATGACCAACGCGCACGTCGTGGCCGGTGTGCAGGAGCCGAAGATCACGGTGGAAGGCAGGAAGCTGGACGCCACGGTGGTGCTCTTCGACCCGCTGACCGACGTGGCGGTGCTGGCGGTGCCGGGGCTGACGCGGCCGGCCCTGTCCTTCCGGGAGGAGCCGGCGGAGTCCGGTGCGGACGCGATCGTGGTCGGCTACCCGGAGGACGGTCCCTTCGACGTGCGCGCAGCCCGCGTGCGCAGCACCGTCCCGGCGCGCGGCCGGGACATCTACAACAGCCGGCAGGTGGAGCGGGAGATCTACGCGCTGCGGGCGCTGGTCCGGCAGGGCAACTCCGGCGGCCCACTGGTCGACCCGCAGGGGCGGGTGCTCGGGGTGATCTTCGCCGCTGCGGCCGACGACCCGAACGAGGGCTACGCCCTGACGGCGCGGGAGGTCGCCGACGAAGCACGCGCCGGAGCCACGGCAACACGGAGGGTGAGCAGTCAGGCCTGCTCCTGAGGTGTCGACGGCGTGCAGGCGGTCCGTGCTTGCAGTACGCTTGCTACAGCAAGCACGCCGTACGCAGCACCGAGGAGGTGCCATGACCACCCGCACCCGAACCCGCGTCGTGCGCCGCATCGGCGCGGACCCGACGAGCACCGCCCTGCTGCTGGCCGGCCCCGCCGCGCTCGAGCTGTGGCCCGGCGTGCGCCGGGT
>JAOPWK010000076.1 GCA_025965735.1 Frankiales bacterium | reverse complement strand
GCCGCTCCGGCCGACGACCTCGCCGGCTGGTCGCCGCGCCGGCTCGCGGCGCAGCTCGTGCTCGCCGGCTACGACATGAACCGCACCGACCGCGCGCTGCCGCACCTGCGCGAGGGCCTCGGCGGCGTCATCCTGTTCGGCCGGCCGCCCGCGGACCTCGCCCAGCGGATCGCGCGGCTGCGCGCCACGGGCGTCACGGTCCCGTTCGTCGCGTCCGACGAGGAGGGTGGCCAGGTGCAGCGGCTGCGCCCCGTGCTCGGCCCGCTGCCGTCCGCCGGCGACCACGGCCGGCGTCGCACCCCCGAGCAGGTCCGCAGCATCGCGGCGGCCTACGGCCAGGGCATGCGGCGGCTCGGCGTCGACCTCGACCTGGGACCGGTGGCCGACCTCCGCGTCCGCGGCTACTACCTGCAGCGCACCGACCGCGCCTTCTCGGCTGACCCGGCCGCAGCCGGCGCCTACGCCGGGGCCTGGTCAGCGGGCATCCGCTCCTCCCGTGTCGTCCCTGTCGTCAAGCACTGGCCCGGTCACGGGCAGGCGGTCAACACGCACGACGGCGCGGCGGTGACGCCGCCGCTCGCCGTGCTCGAGGGGCGCGACCTCAAGCCGTTCGACGCGGTGCTGCGCGCCGGCAGCGTCCCGGTCATGGTCGGGCACCTGACCGTGCCGGGGCTGACCGGAGCCGGCACCCCAGCGACGCTGTCGGCGCCGGCCTACCGTTACCTGCGCGCCCGGGCCGGCGGGAGCCGCGTGCTCATGACCGACTCCCTGTCGATGGGCGCGATCCGGGGGCTGGGCCTGACGCCGGCCAAGGCTGCGGTGCGCGCTCTGCGGGCCGGCGCGGACGTCGTCTTGATCGACCCCGGGCCGGGTCCGCGGCCGGTGGTCGACGCCGTCGCCGCCGCGATCTCGCGCGGGGAGTACCCACGTGCCGCAGCGGCTGCCAGCGTCCGCCGCGTGCTGTCGCTCAAGCGGACGGTCAACGCCCCCGTGCCCGCCACGCGTCACGCGCCGGCTCCCGCTGCGAACGGGGTCCCGCTCGCACCGGTGCTGAGCGTGCTCGGGCGCGACCGCGTCGGAGGGGTCCTCGAGACGCGCTTCCACGTGCGCACGCGCGGTGCCACGACGTGGGACGTCCTGAACGGTGCGGGCGTCAAGGGCGTGTCCGGCACGTCGGTCTCCTACCGAATCGGCGGCGACCGGCTGCGTCCCGCGACGACGTACGAGTGGGCTGCCCGCTCCTGCAACGCCGCCGGACTGTGCGCGCCGCTGGGGCCGGTCCTGCGCTTCACCACCGCGGGCTGACGCCGGTCGTCCTCGTGGCGGCACCGATCGACCCTCGAGCGGCAAGCAGGTGCTGGACGCGGGACGTCGAACTCCTCCGGCACTCGATCACCCAGCAGTCGTCCCGGAGGTAGTCCCCATGACCGTTCGCAAGGCGCTCCCTGCGGCTCTCACGCTCGTCGTCGCGGCCGGCGCCCTCGCTCCCGCCGTCGCCGCCCCGCCGAAGCCCAAGCCCAAGCCGAAGCCGATCGTCGTCGAGTGGTCGATGCAGCACGCGCCGATCCCGCTGCCGCTCGTCGGCGAGGAGGCGCTGGACGGGACGAACAGCTGCGCCGACCCGGCCTTCGAGGGCATCAGCACGACGTTCCAGACCATCAAGACCACCGGCGCCGGCACCCTCCAGGTCGACCTGACCGGCTTCGCCGGCGACTGGGACATCACCGTCATGGACGGCAAGGGCAAGGTGCTCGGCATCGGCAGCGGCACGACCACCGGTGGCGAGGTCAGCGGGAGCGACGGCTCGCTCGGCACGGACAACGTGGAGAAGGCCGTCATCAAGGTGAAGAAGGCGACGACGCTCGTCATCGGCGCCTGCAACTTCCTCGGCGGCCCGAACGCCGACGGCAAGCTCGTCTTCACCTACAGCTAGGACCGCGGAGCAGGCCCCCGGCCCTCAGCGGCCGGGGGCTAGCCTGCACGCATGGCAGTGCACGAGGTCGTCGTCGACGTGATGCTCAAGCCCGAGATCCTCGACCCGGCAGGGCAGGCGGTCCTGAACGCCCTGCCCTCGCTGGGCCTGCCGGCCGCGAGCAGCCTGCGGATCGGCAAGCACGTCGAGCTGTCCCTCGAGGCCGAGGACGAGACGGCGGCGCTCGAGCTGGCGACCAAGATGGCCGAGACGCTGCTGGCCAACCCGGTCATCGAGGACTTCCGCGTGCGCCCCCGGCACGGCGGATAGGCCGACGGCGTGGAGTACAAGCTCACGCTGGCGCTGCCGCGCGACGAGTACTCCGTCCCGATCGCCCGCGCCGTCCTGAAGAACGGCATGACCGTCCTCGGCGTCACCGAGGAGGTCGTGCACGCGATCGAGCTCGCGCTCACCGAGGCGTGCACGAACGTGCTGGACCACGCCGCCGAGACCGACGAGTACGAGGTGTCGGCCGGCATCGACGGCACCGTCTGCGTCATCGAGGTCATCGACCGCGGGGCCGGCTTCGACGGGAGCGTCAAGGGCCACGCGGAGGCCGAGCCGAGCGCCGAGGACGGCCGCGGCATCCAGCTGATGCGCGCGCTGGTCGACAAGGTGACCTTCACCAGCCGTCCGCAGGTCGGCACGGTCGTCCACCTCGAGAAGCAGCTCGAGTGGCTCGACGACGCGCCCATCAAGAAGCTCACCGAGGGCAAGCCGAGGACCGAGCACGGGCCCTGGTCGGACGACGAGCGCATGCAGGACGCTCCCGCGCCCCGGTAGCCTCGGGCGGGTGACGGCTCGCATCGGCGTGGTGACCTTCCCCGGCAGCCTGGACGACCGGGACGCCCAGCGCGCGGTGCGGCTGGCAGGCGGTGAGCCGGTCGCGCTCTGGCACGGCGACGCCGACCTGCAGGGCGTCGACGCGGTCGTCCTTCCGGGTGGCTTCTCCTACGGCGACTACCTGCGTGCAGGTGCCATCGCGCGCTTCGCGCCGGCCATGACCAGCGTGGTCGAGCAGGCGAGACGGGGGCTGCCGGTGCTCGGCATCTGCAACGGCTTCCAGGTGCTGTGCGAGAGCGGTCTGCTGCCCGGCGCGCTCACCCGCAACGCGCACCTGCACTTCGTCAACCGCGACCAGCGGCTGCGCATCGAGAGCACCGACTCCGCATGGACCAACGGCTACGAGAGCGGCCAGGAGGTCGTCGTGCCGGTGAAGAACGGCGAGGGCAACTACGTCGCCTCCACCGAGGTGCTCGACGAGCTCGAGGCCAGCGGCCGGGTCATCGCCCGCTACCTCGGCACGAACCCGAACGGCAGCGCCCGCGACATCGCCGGCATCCGCAACGAGCGCGGCAACGTGGTCGGGATCATGCCGCACCCCGAGCACGCGGTGGAGGACCTCATCGGCACCGCTGGCACCGACGGCCTCGTGTTCTTCACCTCGGTGCTCAAGGCGCTGGTGGACGCGTGAGCGAGTACGACGCGGCGAACGACTCCGCCGGTCCGCTTCCGTCCGGCCGCTCCTTCGTCGACACCGTCGCGCGCACGGTCGAGACCCCCGACCTCGACCAGCCGTTCCTGGAGCTCGGCCTCAAGGACGACGAGTACACCGCCATCCGCGAGGTTCTCGGCCGCCGGCCGACGCAGACCGAATTGGCGATGTACTCGATCATGTGGAGCGAGCACTGCTCCTACAAGAGCAGCAAGGTGCACCTGCGCCAGTTCGGCGACCTGCCCAAGGGCGACCGCATGCTCGTCGGCATGGGTGAGAACGCCGGCGTCGTCGACGTCGGTGAGGGCCTGGCCGTGACGTTCAAGGTGGAGTCGCACAACCACCCGAGCTACGTCGAGCCGTACCAGGGCGCGGCCACCGGCATCGGCGGCATCGTGCGCGACATCCTCACGATGGGCGCCCGTCCGGTGCTCGTGATGGACCCGCTGCGCTTCGGCGACGCCGACCACCCGGACACTCAGCGGGTGCTGCCCGGCATCGTCGCGGGCATCGGCGGCTACGGGAACTGCCTGGGGCTGCCCAACATCGGCGGCGAGGTCGTCTTCGACCCGACCTACCAGGGCAACCCGCTGGTCAACGCGCTCTGCCTCGGCGTCATGCCGGTCGACCGCATCCAGCTGTCCGCAGCCCGCGGCGTCGGCAACGTGGTCGTGCTGCTCGGTGCCAAGACCGGCCGTGACGGCATCGGCGGCGTCTCCGTCCTGGCCTCCGCGACGTTCGACGCCGACGGTCCTACACGGCGCCCGAGCGTGCAGGTCGGCGACCCGTTCATGGAGAAGCTGCTCATCGAGGCCTGCCTCGAGATGTACGACGCGAAGCTCGTCGAAGGCATCCAGGACCTGGGTGGCGCGGGCCTCACGTGCGCCCTCACCGAGACCGCCGCCGCCGGCAAGAGCGGCATGCGCGCGCACCTGGACCGCGTGCCGCTGCGCGAGGCGTCGATGGAGCCGCACGAGGTGCTGGCCAGCGAGTCGCAGGAGCGCATGCTCGCGATCGTCACGCCGCAGAACCTGCCTGCGGTGCTGGCGATCGCGGACAAGTGGGGCGTGCTCGCGACCGCGATCGGTGAGGTCGTCGAGGGCGACCGGCTTGTCGTCGAGTGGCACGGCGAGGTCGTGGTGGACGTCCCGCCGGGCTCGCTCGCCGACGAGGGCCCGGTCTACGAGCGGCCGTACTCGCGTCCGGCCGACCAGGACGAGCTGCAGTCCACGGACCTGCCGGCGTACCCGCGCACCGACGAGCTGCAGGAGCTGCTGCTGCGCATGGTGGCCTCGCCCAACCTGTGCAGCCGCCGCTGGGTCGTCGAGCAGTACGACCGCATCGTGCTCGGCGACACCGTCCTGGCCTGGCCCGAGGACGCCGGCGTCGTGCGCCTGTCCGAGTCGGGGCTCGGCATCGCGCTGTCGACGGACGGGAACGGCCGCTACACCCGGCTCGACCCGTACGCCGGCGCGCAGCTCGCGCTGGCCGAGGCCTACCGCAACGTCGCCGCCACCGGCGCCGTCCCGATCGCGGTCACCAACTGCCTGAACTTCGGCAGCCCCGAGGACCCCGACGTGATGTGGCAGTTCGCCGAGGCGACCCGCGGCCTGGCTGACGGCTGCCGCGCGCTGGCCACTCCCGTCACAGGCGGCAACGTCAGCTTCTACAACTCCACCGCCGGCACCGCCATCAACCCGACGCCGGTCATCGGCGTGCTCGGGCTGCTCGACGACGTCGCCCGCCGCACGCCGATGGGCTTCGCCGAGGAGGGCGAGTCGGTGCTGCTGCTGGGCGAGACGCGCGACGAGCTCGGCGGCTCGGAGTGGGCCTGGGCCGAGCACCGCCACCTCGGCGGGCGTCCGCCGGCGGTCGACCTCGACCGCGAGCGCGTGCTGGCGGAGGTGCTGGTCAGCGGCTCGCGCGACGGGATGCTGTCGTCCGCGCACGACCTCGCCGACGGCGGCCTCGCGCAGTCGCTCGTGGAGTCCGCGCTCGCGAAGGGCATCGGCGCCCGCATCGTCCTGCCGGCCGACATGGACCCGTTCGTGCAGCTGTTCAGCGAGTCCGCCGGTCGCGCGGTGGTCACGGTGCCGCGCTCGGAGGAGCTGCGCTTCACCGAGATGTGCGACGCCCGCGGCCTTCCCTGCACCCGCATCGGCGTCACCGACGGCAGCACCCTGGACGTGCAGGACGTGCTGTCGCTGCCGCTCGAGGAGCTGCGCGAGGCGCACGAGCGGACGCTCCCGGCGCTGTTCGGCCCGCTCGCCGGTGGCACGGCGCCCAGCGACCCGGTCGCGACCGCCCCCGCGACCGGAGCCGTCTAGCCGCTCGCGTGCCCCCGAAGCACCGCGACCCGGTCCTCGTCGCGGAAGCGGTCGACCGCGTGCTGTCGGCGTCGTACGAGAAGCCGGACCTGGCGCTGGCCGTGCGCGGCCTCGCCGAGCGGCTCGCCGCGGTCGCGCCCGGCCGGCACGTGGAGGTGCGCGTGCCGCCCTTCACCGCCGTGCAGTGCGTCGAGGGCCCGCGCCACACGCGGGGCACTCCGCCGAACGTCGTCGAGGTGGAGCCCGTCGCGTTCGTCGAGCTGTGCGCCGGGGGGCTGGCCTGGGCGGACGCCGCACGTGACGGTCGGGTGAAGACGTGGGGAGATCGTGCTGATCTCTCGCCCTGGCTGCCGCTCGCCCCCTAGGTTCGTGTGACGCCCGCCACACGAAGGAGCACGTCTTGAAGGAGCTCGTCTGGCACCGGCAGCTGCTGCCGGCCGTCGACCGCTACGCCTCCCAGCCCTTCCTCACCGACACGGGCGCCGGGACGACGACGTCGTACGGCGAGCACGCGTCGCGCGTGCTGCGGCTGGCCAACGCGATGCGCAAGGAGCTCGGCATCGAGCCCGGGGACCGGGTGGCGGTGATGTCGCTGAACAGCCGGCAGTTCGAGGAGCTCTACCACGCAGGGATGCTCGGAGCGGCGGTCATCAACCCGCTCAACCTGCGCTTCGCGCCGCGCGAGCTGACGCACGTGCTGAGCGACTCGGCGACCAAGGTCGTGTTCGTCGACGTGTGGTTCGCCGGCGTCATCGACTCCGTGCGCGAGGCAGCGGGCGTGCAGAAGGTCGTCCTCATGGGCGCTGGCGACGTGCCGCACGACCACCGGTACGAGGACCTCATCACGGCAGGCGAGGAGGTCGTGCCGGCCGAGCCGGAGGAGGAGGACGCCTGCCTGCTGATGTACACCGGGGGCACCACCGGCCTGCCGAAGGGCGTGCTGCTGACGCAGCGGAACCTGATGCTCACGGCGTACCACATCGGCATGGCCGTGCGGATCGAGCGCGACGACGTCTACCTCGTGCAGGTGCCGATGTTCCACGCCGCGTCGATGGCCGCGATCGTGGCGATGCCGACCACCGGCGGGTCGCTGGTGACGGTGCCGGTCTTCGACGCCGGCGGTGTGATGAAGGCGTGTGAGGAGCACGCCTGCACCAACACGATCATGGTCCCGACGATGCTCGCGATGACGTTCGCGCACCCGGAGTACCGCCCTGAGCGACTGCGCTCGCTGCAGCGCCTGACGTACGGCGCCTCCCCGATGCCCCGGCCGGTGCTCGACCGGCTGCGGGCGGACCAGCCGCAGCTCGAGCTGTACCAGGGCTACGGCATGACCGAGAGCGCCGCTCTGGTCAGCATCCTCATGCCGGAGGACCACCTGCGCGACGAGAAGCTCGCGTCCGCTGGTCGTCCGGTGCAGGGGACGGTCGTGCAGATCCAGGACGAGCACGGCGACCCGGTGCCGGTCGGCCAGGTGGGCGAGGTCTGCATCCGTGGCGGGCAGTTCATGCGCGAGTACTGGCGGCGACCGGAGGAGACCGAGGAGGCGTTCCGCGACGGCTGGTACCACTCCGGCGACGCCGGCCGGGTCGACGACGAGGGGTTCGTCTACCTCGTGGACCGCACCAAGGACATGATCGTCACCGGCGGCGAGAACGTGTACTCCACCGAGGTCGAGCAGGCCGTGGCCTCGCACCCGGCCGTCGCGCAGGTGGCCGTGATCGGCGTCCCGCACGACGTGTACGGCGAGGCCGTGCACGCCGTGGTCGTCCTGAAGCCGGAGCACGCGGCGGACGAGGCCGAGCTGATCGACCACTGCCGAGGGCTGATCGCCGGCTACAAGGTGCCCAAGTCGGTGTCGTTCCGGGAAGAGCCGCTGCCGCTGTCCGGCGCGATGAAGGTGCTCAAGCGCGAGCTGCGGGCGCCGTACTGGGAAGGCCGCGAGCGCGGCGTGAACTAGCCGGTGCCGGTCGCCGGCGCAAGCGCTGCGCCCCGCTCCGCCCGCTCGGACGGGGCGCGCCGCTTCCGCTGGGCGTCGTGGCAGATGCACGCCAGTACACTCGAGCTGCCGGCTTCCCCGCCTCCACCGCCTCCTCAGGAGCCCCCCGCGTGCCTCCCGCACCCGACGAGCTCGACCTGTTGCAGCCCGAGCGAGCCATCGGCGAGGAGTGCGGCGTCTTCGGCGTCTGGGCCCCCGGCGAGGACGTCGCCAAGCTGACCTACTACGGCCTCTACGCCCTGCAGCACCGCGGGCAGGAGGCAGCCGGCATGGCCGTCAGCGACGGCAGCGCGGTGGTGGTCTACAAGGAGCTCGGCCTGGTCGCGCAGGTCTTCGACGAGGCGACGCTGTCCAGCCTGAGCGGCCACCTCGCGATCGGCCACACGCGCTACAGCACCACCGGCGGCGGCACGTGGGAGAACGCCCAGCCCTCCTTCCGCAACCTGGCGACCGGCGGCAGCCTCGCCCTCGGCCACAACGGCAACCTCACCAACACCAGCGAGCTGGCCGAGCGCGCCGCGAAGCTCGACCCGCGGGCGGGCTCCATGGGCGCGACGACCGACTCGGACCTCATCACCACGCTGCTCGCCGCTCAGCCCGACCTGAGCCTCGACGAGGCGGCGATGCAGGTGCTGCCCCTGCTCAAGGGCGCCTTCTGCCTCACCTTCATGGACGAGCACACGCTGTACGCCGCCCGTGACCCGCACGGCGTCCGGCCCCTCGTGCTGGGCCGCTCCGAGAACGGCTGGGTCGTCGCCAGCGAGACCGCCGCGCTGGACATCGTCGGCGCGAGCTTCGTGCGCGAGGTCGAGCCGGGCGAGCTGCTGGCCATCGACGAGCACGGCGTGCGCAGCAAGCGCTTCGCCGAGGCGACCCCGAAGGGCTGCCTGTTCGAGTACGTCTACCTCGCCCGCCCGGACACCCAGATCGCCGGGCAGAGCGTCTACACCACGCGCGTGCAGGTCGGCCGCACGCTGGCCTGGGAGGCGCCCGCGGACGCCGACCTGGTGATCCCGGTCCCCGAGTCCGGCACCCCGGGGGCGATCGGGTTCGCCGAGCAGAGCGGCATCCCGTACGGCATGGGGCTGGTGAAGAACGCCTACGTCGGGCGCACGTTCATCCAGCCGAGCCAGACGATCCGCCAGCTGGGCATCCGGCTGAAGCTCAACCCGCTGCGTGACGTCGTCCGCGGCAAGCGGCTCGTCGTCGTCGACGACTCCATCGTCCGCGGCAACACCCAGCGCGCGCTGGTGCGGATGCTGCGCGAGGCCGGCGCTGCCGAGGTGCACGTGAGGATCTCGAGCCCGCCGCTGATGTGGCCCTGCTTCTACGGCATCGACTTCGCGACGCGGGCCGAGCTCATCGCCAGCGGCCTCGGCGTCGAGGAGGTGCGCGCCAGCATCGGCGCCGACTCCCTCGCCTACGTGAGCCTGCAGGGGCTGACCAGCGCCAGCGCACAGCCGGCGGAGCGGCTGTGCCGGGCCTGCTTCGACGGCAACTACCCGATCGAGATCCCGCAGCGCGACCTCATCGGCAAGCACGTCCTCGAAGGGTTGGCCAAGAGTGCCCAGCTCGACCACGACGTGAAGCACGACCACGCGGCGAACGGGCAGGTGGTCGTGCACAACGGCGTCGGCCCGGCCGACCCCTTCGACGCCGTGCTCGGCGGGCAGGGTGGCGGCGACGCCCTGACGCGCCCGTGACCGAGTCCTCCTACGCCGCGGCCGGCGTTGACATCGACGCCGGCGACCGCGCGGTCGAGCTCATGAAGGGCCGCATCGCGCGCGCCGGGCGACCCGAGGTCGTCGGTGGGCTCGGCGGCTTCGCCGGGCTGTTCCGCCTCGACACGAACAAGTGGAAGAACCCGCTGATCGCCAGCTCCACCGACGGCGTCGGCACCAAACTCGCCATCGCGCAGGCGCTGGACAAGCACGACACGGTCGGGATCGACCTCGTCGGCATGGTCGTGGACGACCTCGTGGTCTGCGGCGCCGAGCCGCTGTTCATGCAGGACTACATCGCCTGCGGCCAGGTCGTCCCGGAGCGCATCGCCGAGATCGTCGGCGGCATCGCGCACGGCTGCGAGCTCGCCGGGTGCGCCCTCGTCGGCGGCGAGACCGCCGAGCACCCGGGCCTCATGCCGGTTGACCACTACGACATCGCGGGCACCGGCGTCGGCGTCGTGGAGGAGGACCTCGTCCTCGGGCCGGACCGCGTGCGCGAGGGCGACGTGGTCATCGCGATGGCCAGCAGCGGCCTGCACAGCAACGGCTTCTCGCTGGTGCGGCACGTCCTGCTGCAGGGCGCCCGGATGCGCCTTGACGCGATCGTCGACGAGCTCGGTGAGCCGCTCGGCGAGCACCTGCTCACGCCGACCCGCATCTACGCGCTGGACTGCCTGTCGCTCATCGCCGAGACCGAGGTGCACGGCTTCAGCCACGTCACCGGCGGCGGCCTTGCGGCGAACCTGGCCCGGGTGCTGCCGCAGCACCTGTCGGCCACCGTCGACCGCGGCACCTGGCGGCCGCAGCCGGTCTTCGACCTCGTCCAGGCGCGCGGCCGCGTGGAGCAGGCCGAGATGGAGCGCACCTTCAACATGGGCGTCGGCATGGTGGCGCTCGTCGCGCCGGAGGACGTCGATCGTGCGCTGGCGCTGCTGACCGCGCGGCACGTCCCGTCCTGGGTGGCCGGCACCGTCGTCGCGGGCGACGGCAGCGTCACGCTGACGGGCAGCCACTCCAGCTGACGGCGACTTTCGCAGACGACGAAGGGCGGCCCGTCGCGGGCCGCCCTTCGTCGGTGGTGCTGGTCTAGCGCTCGTCGTCCACGGGCGCGTAGGGGTCGTCGAAGTCGTCCTCGTCGGCCTCCACCGCCGCCGGGGACGTCACGGGCGCGCCGGCCAGCTCCGCCTTGAGGCGGTCGGGATCCAGGCTGCCGGTGCTGTACTTCAGCTCGCGAGCGACCTTGGTCTGCTTTGCCTTTGCACGGCCGCGCCCCATGGCTCGACCCCTTCGCGACGGCGGGGCGTGTGGACCCCGCGGGTGGCAACGATCATGACCGACGGCACGTCCCCGTGTCGTTCGTCGGATCCGTGCCAGAGGCCCACGGTACAGGGTGCCCGTGCATCAGACGCGCTGGGCACGCGACCCCCTTCCCTGAGCGTCCGGTACCAGGACGGCAGGGGACGGATCAGGCGGCACGCCGCCTCGCCACCCGGACGAGCAGGAACTCGCGTCCAGGCGGCGAACTACCCGTTCACCCAGTCGTCCTACGAGCAGCGGAGAACCCTGTGCGCAACCGACTCGTCGTCTCGGCCCTGCTCGTCGCGGGCCTTGCCACCTGCCTGCCCAGCGCCGGTGCCGCTCCGGCCGCGACGCTGGACGGCAAGAAGACCAAGGTCCTGACCATGAACGCCAACGGCGGCGTGCAGGACCACGACGCGGACGCCGACGACCTGCTCGGCGAGAGCGACCGCGTCGACTGCAAGGCGCCGCGCTGCGCCAGCCTGCCCTTCGTCTACGCCCCGGCCAAGGGCGTCAAGGGCGGGACGATGCTGTCGCTCACCTGGACCTCCCCTGCCTCCGACCTCGACCTCTACATCGCGCAGGTCGGCAAGAACGGCAACAACACCGAGGTCGCCCACTGCGGCGGTGTCGGCACCACCAGCGAGAAGATCTTCATCAAGGAGGGCACCCTCAAGGCGGGCAAGACCTACGCCCTGATCGCCGACTTCTACCGCTCGGTGGACGAGGACGTGACGGGCACCGTGACGTTCCCGGCCAAGGACGGCGTCTCCAAGGCCGCCCCGGCCGACGTGGACGGCCTCGTCTACCCGGTCAACTGCACCCTCTGAGCCGCGCGCACCCGGCCCGGGATCCGGTGCCGGGTCAGCTGCGGCCGGGCACCAGGACGCTGCGCAGGCGGCCGACGTCGGCCATCCGGCGCTCGCCGAGCCGGTCGGCGGCCACGGCCGGCGGCACGCCCTCGCTGTCAGCCAGCCGGAAGATCGACAGCGTGGTGTCGTAGATGGTGGCGGCCTTGGCCTCGGCCCGGGCGAACGAGAACTGGTCGTGCAGCGCCTCGTCCGCGACCTGGCACAGCCCGCCGGCGTTGGCGACGTAGTCCGGCGCGTAGAGGACACCGCGGTCGGCCAGCGACTTCTCGATGCCGGGGTGCTCGAGCTGGTTGTTGGCGGCGCCGCAGACGACCTTGGCCTGCAGCACCGGCACCAGCTCGTCGGACACCGAGCCGCCCAGCGCGCAGGGGGCGTACACGTCCATCTCGGCCGTGCGCAGCGCGTCGACGTCGAGCACCTCGACCTGCGGGAACGCCGCGCGCACCCGCTCGAGGGCGGCTGCGCTCACGTCGCTGACGACGACGGTGGCGCCGTCCTGGACCAGGTGCTCCACGAGGTGGTGGCCGACCTTGCCGACGCCCTCGACCGCGACCCGCTTGCCGTGCAGCGTCGGGCCGCCCCAGGTGTGCTCCGCGGCGGCGCGCATCGCCTGGAAGACGCCGAAGGCCGTGAGAACGGCGCTGTCGCCCGCGCCGCCGTTCTCCGGCGAGCGGCCGGTGGCGAAGTCGGTCTCCTTGGCGATGACGTCCATGTCCTGGACGTAGGTGCCGACGTCGCAGGCCGTGTAGTACCGGCCGCCCAGCGACTGGACGAAACGGCCGTACGCCCGCAGCAGCGCCTCGGTCTTGTCGCGGGTGGGGTCACCGATGATCACGGCCTTGCCGCCGCCGAGGTCGATGCCGCTGCACGCCGCCTTGTAGGCCATCGCCTTGCTGAGCTTGAGGACGTCCTCGAGGGCGTCGTCCTCGCTGGCGTACGGGTAGAAGCGCGTGCCGCCCAGCGCCGGCCCGAGGGCGGTCGAGTAGACCGCGATGATCGCCTTCAGGCCGCTGGCCCGGTCCTGGCAGAACACCACCTGCTCGTGCCCGGCGTCCTTGAGGTGGTCGGTCCGGTCGAAGACGCCCACGGCGTGCTCCCTGCGAGAGAAGGCCGCCGGCGTCGCCGGTCGGCGGGTGGTCGCCACGCCCTCGTGAGGCGCAGCGTCGTGCGGAGGTGGTGTGCCCCGCAGCAAGGGTAGCGAGCAGGCTCCGGGCCTCGGCCCTCGTCGCCCCGTGCGGGCGCTGCGTGCGAGCATCCGGGGATGACGGCGCACCGGGCGGGCCACACGGCCTACCTGCGGGTCTACGAGCCGCTGGCTGCGTTCGAGGGCGCCGAGCGCCAGCGCTGGGAGGCCTACCTGGCCGAGCAGGAGGCGCCCGGCACGTCCGCCGGCGCGGCTCTGGAGCACGAGGCGGCGCTGCAGGCGCTGGTCGGGCTGGTCCCGGCGGTGCTGCCCGAGCTGCCGGAGCACGCGTACGTCACCGAGGTCGACGGCGTGACGCTGCTCTGCCCCTGGCGCACCCGCCTGCGGTCGCTGGAGGCGCTCGAGGAGTTCCTGTCCGACGTGCCGCGCGAGCTGGTCTCGGCGTGGGTGCCGGCGCCGCTGGCCGCGTCGGTGGGCGAGGAGCTGGACGCGCACCGTTTGGCCCACCCCGACGAGCGGGTGCCGCAGCTGACCTCCACCTGGCACGTGCCGCTGCGCTGGTTCGTGCTCGTGGACGCCGGGGAGCGGGAGGTGCACCTCGGGCCGTCACCAGGACAAGGTGCAGTGCGCACCGGGCGCTCGCTGGTCTACCGGACGCCCATGTCGAGGGCCCGCCGCCGTGTGGCGCGGGCGCTGGCGGTGCTGCGGCGCACGGTGGAGGACGGCGTGGTGACGGCGGATGTGGAGGACCTCGGCCGATGGCTGGAGGAGTTCCACCCGAGGTCCCTGGTCGAGCTCGACTACGGCGGACTGGTGCACCTGCTGGACGACGCCGAGCTGAGCCAGGACGAGTCCGCCCGCGACGTGGCGCTGGCCCTGGCGGCGCTCGCGGAGGGCGACACCGACCGCGCGGCGGCGGCGTACACCCGCGTCACCGCACGCATGAAAGCGCTGCAGGCGGTGGAGTCCTCCAGCTGAGCCCGGAGTGACTAGTCGCAAGATGGCCCGCATGGGCCATTCCGCTCAAAGGCGACATCGCGCACGATCGTTCGTACGCGGGCAGAGCGCCCGTAATTGAGAGGACGACCCGCCATGAGCACACGCACCCCTGACTCCGAGGCCCTGCTCACCCCGGCTGAGGTCGCGACCATGTTCCGCGTCGACCCCAAGACCGTCACCCGCTGGGCCAAGTCCGGCAAGCTCACCTCGATCCGCACCCTCGGCGGCCACCGCCGCTACCGCGAGGCCGAGGTCCGCGCGCTGCTCGCCGGCATCCCGGCGCCGCGCCCGCAGGCCTAGCACCCCCAGCCCAGACAGCAGCGCCGCACTCCCGCGAGGGGGTGCGGCGCTGTCTGCGTCCCAGGAGGCGGTTTCGGGCCTTCTGGTCGCTACGCTCCATCGATGAGCATCGACTGGCCGGACGTGGAGCGGGCGCTGTGCCGCATCCCGCACGTCACCCGCGCCCACGTCGTGCCGGACGAGCGGGACTCCGTCCTCGAGCTGCACATCGTCGCCACCCCCGGCAAGCACCCCAAGCAGGTGGTCCGCGACGTGCAGTCGCTGGTCCGTGCGGCCTTCGGCGTCGAGGTGGACCGCAACGTCGTCTCCGTCGTCCAGCTCGAGGAAGAGGGCACTCCGGCGTCGGCGCCGGCGCAGGACCTGCAGCCCGCTCCTGACGGACGGACGCTGCTGGTCGGGATGACCCTGCAGAGCCAGCACGGCTCCTCGTCGGTCAGCGTCGTCCTGAGCCGCGACCAGCGGCGTGCGACCGGCGGTTCGCACCGCTCGAGCACCGCGGTCGGCCTGCACCGGATGGCTGCCGAGGCCACGCTCGCCGCGCTGGTGGAGCTGCACCCGGGGCTGCCGAGCAGCGACGTCGACGGCGTGGAGGTGCGGCCGCTCGGCGTGCGCCGGGTCGCGCTGGTGAGCCTCGCGCACCGCATGTCGGGCGCGGAGGACGTCCTCATCGGCACCGCGACGGTCCGCGCAGCCGGTGAGCTGGACGCGGTGGCGCGGGCCGTGCTCGACGCCGTCAACCGCCGACTGCGGACCTAGGAGACCAGCCCCCGGCGCAGGGCGAGGGCCACCGCGGAGGTGCGGTCGCCGACACCGAGCTTCTGGTAGATGTGCGTCAGGTGCGACTTCACGGTCTCGTCGGACACCACGAGCGCCTGGGCGATGTCGCGGGTGGAGCGGCCGTGGCTGAGCAGGCGCAGCACGTCCAGCTCCCGCTCGGTCAGCCGCTCCCCGGACATGAGGTCGTCCACCAGCGGCTGCACCGCCGACAGGAACGGCCGCATGACCTGCTCGTCGAGGTAGCCCCCTCCCTCGGCCAGCGCCTCCACGGCGCGGAAGAGCACCTCCCGCTTGGCGTTCTTCGGCACGAAGCCGGCGGCTCCCGCCGCCACGGCCCGGGCCACGGTGGCGGCGTCGTCGTGCATGGTCAGGACCAGGACCTGCACCTCTGGGGCCTTGGCGGTGATCTGCCGCGTCGCCTCCAGGCCGTTCAGGCCCACGAGGGCGACGTCCATGAGGAAGACGTCCGGACGCAGCCGCTCTGCCAGCGCGACGGCGTCGTCGCCCGAGGTCACGCTGCCGACCACCTCGAAGCCGTCCACGAGCGAGAACATCGTCGCGAGCGCCTCCGCCACGAGCGCGTGGTCCTCGGCGATGGCGACGCGGACGGGCTGCTGCCTACTCGCCATGGCCGCCTCCACCCGGCAGCAGCGGGACACGCACGACGACCTGGGTGCCCCGACCGGGGGCGCTGGAGACCCAGCAGCCCCCGCCGACCAGCGCCAGCTTCTCCCGGGTGAGGCGCAGGCCGAAGCCGTTCGGCTCCGCGTCGCTGGCGAACCCGCGGCCGTCGTCCTCCACGCGCAGCTCCACCTGGCCGGTGTGCACCTCGACGTGGACGAGCACGCTGCCGGCGTCGGCGTGCCGGGCGACGTTGGTGAGCGCCTCCTGGCAGGACTCCAGCAGCAGCAGGGCGATCGGCGTGGGCAGCGACTCGACCGGACCGCTGATCCGGACGTCGACGGCGCAGCCTGCGTGCCGCGAGAACGCGTCGGCGTACCGCTTGACGGTCGGGATGAGCCCGTCGCCGTCGATGCCGGCGTGCCGGAGATTGGCGATGACGCGCCGCACGTCGGAGATGGTGCCGTCGACCCCGGTCCGCAGTGCACCCGCCAGCTCGGCGCCGCGCGGATCCGCCCGCTGCACGGCGGCGCTGACGTTGTCCGCCTGCACCTGCACAGCGGCCAGGTTCTGCAGCACGGTGTCGTGCAGGTCGCTGGCGATGCGCAGGCGCTCGCCCTCGCGCTCCTCGACCAGGCGGTCGGCGAGCTCGCGCCGCTCGCGCTCGACGCGCTGGATGTCCTCGGTCGCTCGCACCGCCTGGCGGGCGCCGGCCAGTGGCAGCAGCAGGAGGGCCACGGCCCAGGGGCCGATGTCCCCGTAGACGAGTCCCAGCACCACGCCCATGGCGCCCAGCGAGAGGTACGTGCCGGTCGCGACGACGCCGCGCGGCAGGAAGCCGGCGAGCACCCGCACCACCGGCGTGCCGCGCAGGGAGCGCTCGGCGCCGGCGACCAGCGTCCAGTTCACGAGGTGGTACGTGACGACGGCCAGGAGCACCGTCCAGAGCACCGGGTCCGGTCGCAGCGACAGGACCAGGGAGGCAGCGGCCGTGCACAGCCCGATCTGCGTCCGGTTGAACCCGGCGCGCAGCGGCGTCGTCAGGCGCTGGACCTCCAGCTGCGACACCGACCCGACGGCGACCAGGACAGCGGCGACCGCCGGTGGGAAGAGCACGGCGATGGCGATGTTCACCGGGGCGCTCATGCTGAGGTAGGTGTGCCCGGCTGCCGGCGCAGCGAGCAGGTTGGCCAGGCCGCAGATGGCGCACCAGAACAGCGCCGCCTGCCAGGGGACGTCCGCCCACTGCCCCTGCGCGAGGCCGATGACCGTCAGGGCGAGCAGCACGAGCAGCACGGACCCGGCGTACAGCGGGAAGCGGGTGGACGTGACGGCGTCCGGCGGGGGCGGGCTGCTCGCCCGTGCCCGCCGGACGCCGCGGTCCTCGGTCAGCCCCAGTTGACGGTGGCGCCAGCTGCTGAGGTCGAACCGACGATCGCTGCGACGGTCGTGACTGCCACGACCGCCAGCCGGATGATCTGCTTCATCGCGAATGCCTCCTGTGTAGGTGGTTGAGGCTCCGCTCCGCTCGTTCAGTGATCTCCGTCCTGCGCTCCGCTGGTCCTGCCGCACGCAGTATGGGCGGCTTGCGCAGAGGTGTCCATGAACGCCCGTCTCCCCCGTCCGGGGAGCCCCAAGATCCCGCGCGCGGGTGAGGTGGGGCCGCGCCGACGCAGAGACCATGGCGACCGAGGTGGCGTTCCGCGCCGCCCGACCGAGGGGGACCCGTGAGCGCAGAGGTGCAGCCGCTTCCGCTGCTGCGCTCGACGGCGACCGCGATCCTCAGCATGCTCTTCCAGCCGATCGTGGACCTGCAGACCGAGGAGGTCATCGGGTACGAGGCGCTGGCCCGCGGGCCGCTCGGCTCGCCGTGGGAGCGGCCGCCGGAGCTGTTCGCGCAGGCGCGCCTTGAGGGGCGGCTCCGCGAGATGGACTGGGCCTGCCGGGTGGCCGCACTGCGCGACGTCCGCGCCTGCTCGCCGCGGCGGCCGGCTTGGCGGCTGTTCCTCAACACCGAGCCCGAGGTCCTGGGCAGCAGCTGCCCCGAGGACCTGCTCGCGGACTGGGTCGACGGCACGGACGAGGTCTCCGTGGTCGTCGAGGTGACCGAGCGTGCGCTCTCGCACGGGCCACGCCGCCTGCTGGCCGCGGTCGACGAGCTGCGGCACCTCGGCTGCGAGATCGCCCTGGACGACGTCGGCGCGAACGAGGCGAGCGTCGCCCTGCTCCCGCTGATCGAGCCGGACGTGGTGAAGCTGGACGCGCCGCTGCTGCGCGCTGCCCGGGGCGCGATGCCCATGGCCACCCTGCGGGCGGTGGAGCGGTACCTCGAGCGCAGCGGCGCCACCCTGGTCGCAGAGGGCATCGAGACCGAGCAGGACCGCGCGGCCGCCGCCGCCCTGGGGGCGCAGTGGGGGCAGGGGTACCTGTTCGCGCGACCGCGGCTGCTGTCGGCCGGCGACGTGCGGGTCGAGCGCGACCCGGGCTGCACCGCCTCGCGCCGCCGTGGCCCCGACGACGTGCTCCGGCGGCTGGACGCCGACGTGCCGCGGGTCGTCGTGGACCGGCTCTGGGTCCGTGACCACCTGGCCGGCTTCGCCCAGGCCGCGGTGGTGGACGCCGGGATGAACGTGCTGCTCATGCACCTGCCCGACCCGTCGCTGGCCCCCGAGGGCTTCCTGCGCGACCTGCCCGTGCTGCAGCGGGAGGCGGCGCTCAGCGTCGTCGTCCTGGGTGACGGCGCCCCGGCGGCCTGTTCCGGCCGGCACCTCGTACCCGTGCGCGACGTGTCCGGCGATGACGTCGTGGCGGTCCTGCTGGGGCCGGCGGTGTCGCAGGTGATGGTGGCGACGCCTGCGGGCGCGGACCGCTACGACGTCATCGTCAGCGACCGGGGCGACGTCGTGGCCGCTGCTGCGAGAGAGCTGCTCGCCCGCTCCGGCTAGCGGCCCGAGCGCGCCCGCTTGTCGCCGTACATGTCGGCGTCGGCCGCCTGCCATGCCTCGTCCAGCCCGCCGTCCTCGGCGGTGGCGACGCCGACGCTGGCGGAGACCGCGCCCACGTCCAGCGCCTCCCGCAGCCGTGCGGCCAGCCGGTGGGCCCCGTCCGCGTCCGTCTGCGGCGCCAGCAGCCCGAACTCGTCGCCGCCGAGCCGGCAGATGACGTCGACGCTGCGGGCCACCGCACGCACGGCCTGCGCGGCACGTCGGAGGTAGGCGTCGCCGGCGGCATGCCCGTGCTCGTCGTTGATCCGCTTGAGGCCGTCCAGGTCGAGCACGCACACCGCGGTCGGCGTCCGGTAGCGCCGTGCGCGCCGCGCCTCGTCGTCCAGCGCGCGCTCCCAGGTCCGGCGGTTGCCGACCTGCGTCAGCGCGTCGACGCCGGCCAGCTCGAGCGCGCGCTGGGCCAGCGTCTCTGCCTGGGTGGCGCGCAGCTCCGCGGCCACGAGTTCGCTGATCGTCCTGGCGGCGTGCTCCACGACCACCCGTCGCTCCGGCCCGGCGTCGGGAGCGGAGGCGAGCAGGGCCACGCCGCCGTGCCACCGGGACGCCGCTACGTGCGAGGCCCAGACCACCAGCTCCGGCACCTGCGCAGGTCGCCGGACGGTGGTGGCGAGCCCCGGGCAGCCGGTCACCTCGAGCTCCAGGGTGAGCAGCCCAGCAGCCTGGCAGGCCGACAGCAGCAGGGCGTGCAGCGTCTCCGGCAGCTGCTGCGGGCCCGAGGGCGCGACAGCAGGCAGGGCGGCCTCGACCGCCCTGTCGGCACGCGCCGTCTGGCTCATGTCGTCCCTCGCTCCGCTGTTGCGCGGCACCGTACACACGAGCAAGCACCTGCGCGGGGCTCACGCCGGGGCGAGCAGAGCCTCCACGCGCCGGTTCACGGCGTCCAGGGTCGCGCGGACGACGGCGTCGCCCTCGCCGTCCTGCACCACGGCCGAGCCGGCCAGCCGCTGCACGCCCTCGCCGCTCACGAGGCTGACCTGCACCAGGACGACGGGGGCCGCGCCGGCGTCGCTGCGCTCGACGTGGTCGACCTCGAGGTGCACCGGGTGGGCGAGCAGCCCGGTGACCGCCTGGAGCGTGGCGTCGGCGACGGCTCGGCGGGTCCCCGCGCCCGTCGTACCGCTGCGCGCGCTGGCGGTCGCGCTGCGCCCGGCGCACGACAGCGCGATGCCGACGCTGAAGGACGCACCGTCGGTGTGCAGGTCCAGCCGGTCGATCCGGGCCCGGCCGGGGCGGTGCTGCTGCGGGACGGTCAGGACATGACGCTCCGCGCCGGCTGCCGTGCCGGCGAGCAGCCGACCCACGGCAAGCGCGACCTCGGCGCCGTCCGCACCGGGCAGCAGCCGGACGCGCACGGCGTGCGGTGCCTCCGCGGTGGCCGAGGCCACGCCGGGCACAGCGCCGGCGAGCGGGACGACCGCGTCGAGAGGGCTGCTCACGGAGCACCTCCATGGCCGGCGACCGCTGGCGGGGATGAGGGGTGGTCAGGGGCGGGGTCGAACCGCCGACCCCACGCTTTTCAGGCGTGTGCTCTACCAGCTGAGCTACCTGACCAGGTGTGGTGCTGCGACCCCGACGGGACTCGAACCCGCGACCTCCGCCGTGACAGGGCGGCGCGCTAACCAACTGCGCTACGGGGCCTGGTGTGGAACCGGGCCTTTGTGCTGTGCCGTGCCGTGCCGTACTGGACTGCCGTGCCCCCAACGGGATTCGAACCCGCGTAGCCACCTTGAAAGGGTGGAGTCCTGGGCCGCTAGACGATGGGGACCGAGTGCCTCACCGGATGGCTGCCGGAGGGGCCAGGACCGCCGCCGTCGTGCCGTCGGGGACCGTAGGAGCATAGCGGACCCGCCGACGGACTAGCCCAGCAGTTCGCCCACCAGCCGACCGAACCGGCCGTACGGCGCCAGCGCCGCCACCGCGCGGGCGTCGTCCGCGGTGTCGACGTCGCGCAGCTCCGGCAGCAGGTGGGGCGACCGGCCGCCGGCGCACAACGCGGCCAGCTGGAGCGCACCGGTGTCGTCCTGGCTGGTCGGCACGTCGCGCAGCAGGGCGCCGTCCGGCCTCTGAAGGCCCAGCGCCCACCAGCCGCCGTCCGGCGCGAGGCCGAGGACCGCGTCGTGCTCGCCCAGCCGGTCCAGCGCCTCGCGCAGCAGGGCCACGGTCAGCTGCGGGGTGTCCATCCCGACGAGCAGCGCGGGCTGCGCCGGATCGACGTCGTCGAACGCCGCCGCGAGCCGTTCCGGCATCGGCCCGCCACGCTGCGGCTGCACCTCGAAGCCGGCTGCCTCGTACGTGCCGTCGAGGACGAGGATCCGGCGGGAGGCCGGCACCTGGCGGAGGACCTCCAGCGTGTCCTCGAGCGCCGCGGCGGCGACCTGTGCGGCCTGCTCCGGCGTCAGCGGCGGGCACAGGCGGGTCTTGACCCTCCCCGCCACCGGCTGCTTGGCCAGCACGAGCAGCTGCACCGTCACTCGATGGCCCGCAGCACGCGCGACATGTCCCGCACCGCCTTCAGCGTGCCGCCGACCGTTCCCGTCACTTTCGACTTCCCGGTACGGGGGAGGTAGTCGACGTCGACCTCCACCACGCGCCAGCCGGCCGCGACAGCCCGCGTCACCATCTCCAGCGGGTAGCCGAAGCGGCGGTCCTGCAGGCCGAGCTCGCGCAGCGCCTCCCGGCGGCAGGCGCGCATGGGGCCGATGTCGTGGATGCGCAGCCCGGTGCGCCGGCCGAGCTGACGCGCGACCTCCCGGTTGCCGAGCCGGGCGTGCAGCGGCCAGTCCTTGTAGCTCGCCGTGCGGCGGCGCCCCAGCACCAGGTCGGCCGAGCCGTCGGCGATCGGTCCGACGACGCGGGGCAGCTGGTGCGGGTCGAAGGAGCCGTCGGCGTCGAGGAAGCAGACGATGCCGTCCTCGTGGTCGGCAGCGGCCAGCCCGGCGTGGCAGGCGGCGCCGAAGCCGCGAGGACGTGCCTGCACGACCCGCGCGCCGTGCTGCTCGGCCACCTGCGCGGACCCGTCGGTGGAGTCGTTGTCGGCGACGATCGGCCGGTAGCCCTCCGGCATCCGCGTGAGCACCCAGGGCAGGGCGGCCGCCTCGTCCAGGCAGGGCAGCACGACGTCGGGCACCCGCTCAGCCTCGCAGTGGCGCGGTGGCGAACTCGCGGACGCCGTCCTGGAAGCTGATCTGCGCGGTGAAGCCGAGCTCGTCGCGCGCCCGCTCCGCACTGGCCACCACGTGCCGCACGTCGCCGAGGCGGTACTGACCGGTGACGACCGGCTCCGGGCCGTGGCACGCGGCGGCCAGCTCACGGGCCAGGTCGCCGACGGTGTGCGGGGTCCCGCTGGCCACGTTGTACGCCGTGAGCGTCCCCGGGGTGCCGGCGCTGTGCGCGAGCAGGTTGGCCTGCGCGACGTCCCGCACGTGCACGAAGTCCCGCCGCTGACCGCCGTCCTCGAAGACCCGCGGCGCCTCGCCCCGCTGCAGCGCGCTGCGGAACAGGCTGGCCACGCCCGCGTACGGGGTGTCCTTGGGCATGTGGGGGCCGTAGACGTTGTGGTACCTCAGCGCGACGGCCGTGCCCCCGCTCGCGCGGGCCCAGCTGGAGGCGAGGTGCTCCTGCGCGGTCTTGCTCGCCGCGTAGACGTTGCGCGGGTCCAGCGGTGCGTCCTCCGGCACGGTTCCGGGGTCGAGCGGGCGGTCGCAGACGGGGCACGGCGGCTCGAAACCGCCTGCCCGCAGCCTCTTCTCGTCCCGCGGACCCGGGCGGACGAGGCCGTGCTCGGTGCAGGTGTAGCGGCCCTCGCCGTAGACGACCATCGAGCTGGCCAGCACCAGGCGGCCGATCCCGGCGCGCTCCATGGCGGCGAGCAGCACTGCCGTCCCGAGGTCGTTGTGGCCGACGTACAGCGGCAGGTCCTGCAGGTCGACGCCGAGGCCGACCATCGCGGCCTGGTGGCAGACGGCGTTGATGCCGTCCAATGCTTGCTCGACGGCATCCGGGCTGCGGACGTCCGCGTGCACCCGCTGGGCCCGCTCGTCCAGGCTGCTGGGCCAGCCGCTGCCGTGCACCTCGGGCAGCAGCGCGTCGAGCACGCGCACCTCGTGTCCGGCGTCGAGCAGCGCGGAGACGACGTGCGAGCCGATGAAGCCGGCGCCGCCGGTGACGAGGACGTGCACCTGCCGGACGCTAGCCGGGAGCAGCTGTGCGCGCCGTTCAGGCGGCACCTGTCATGACAGGATGTCAGCCGTGTCTGAGACATCGACCGCTGAGCTGCCACGGACGGCGATCCGCAAGAACGGCGCCGTCCCGTACTACGCGCAGCTCGCCGACCTGTTCCGCGAGGCGATCGTCAGCGGCGAGTGGATCCCCGGCCGGCCGCTGCCGTCGGAGCACGTCATCGGCGACTTCTTCGGCCTGTCCCGCACCGCCGTCCGACAGGCGCTGGCCGAGCTGTCGGCAGAAGGTCTGGTGCGCAAGGAGAAGGGGCGCGGATCCTTCGTGCGGGGGCCACGTCGCTCGGAGTTCGTCGTGCAGGAGGTGCGCGGCTTCTTCGACGAGATGGACGAGCAGGGGCAGGCCGTCTCCACCGACGTGCTGCTGCTCGAGACGACAGTCGCGCCCGCCGAGGAGGCTGCGCTGCTGGGCATCCCGACCGGCAGCCAGGTCCTGCAGCTCGACCGGCTCCGCAAGGTGGAGGGCGAGCCGATCTGCCTGGCCAGGACCTTGCTGCCACTGCCGCGCTTCGCCGCGCTCGCGGACGAGGACCTGTCGAGCAGCAGCCTCTACGAGGTGCTGCAGCGGCGGTTCGCGGTCGAGCCGCGCACCGGGTGGCGGACCGTCGAGGCGACCGCTGCTGACCGTGGCACCGCCTCGCTGCTGGACGTGCGGGCGGGGTCGCCGCTGCTGCTGCTCACGTCGCTGAACGTGGACGCCACCGGCCAGCCGTTCGAGCACTTCACCGCCTGGTACCGGGCGGACCGGACGAGCTTCCGGATCGAGGTCGGGCCGGCGAAGGGGACGCGGTGACCGCTGCGGACCTACGCTGGCGTCAGGGCCGCTAGCTCAACTGGCAGAGCAGCATCCTTTTAAGTTGCGGGTTCCGAGTTCGATCCTCGGGCGGCCCACTGTCAGAGGTCGCTGTCAGCCTGGGCACGTGCCTGAAAAGCGCTGCAGCACCTGCCTTATGAGCAGGCCGCTGTCGGCGTTCGCGGTCAGCCGCGCCGCCCGCGACGGGCTGCAGGCCCGCTGCCGCGAGTGCTGGCGCGACCGCGCGTGGGCCGCGGACGTGGCGCGGCTCGCCGCGATGAACATCGCCTGGGACGCATCGCGGCCAGGTCGCGAAGTGCAGCGTCCGCTGCGCCAACTGCCACCGGCGACGTACCGCGGAGCAGCTGGTCTGGTGGCGCCATGACGCGGAGGTGCTGCGCCGGGAAGCGCTGCTGCAGGCGGCCGAGGCTCGACGTATCGCGCTCACGGGCAGCGGTGGGACAATGGAGCGCCCGCACCGCACCTGAGCCGGAGTCCCGCCCGCATGCGCCTGCACCGCCGCTCGTCCGCCCTCGTGGCCGTGGCTGCTGCTGCCGCGCTCCTCGCAGGCTGCTCGAGCGGGACGAAGGAGCCCCTCGCCGCGCCGTCGCCGACCGGCCCGCCGGCGAGCAGCGTCATCGCGGCGGCCGCCGCCAAGACCGATGCGCAGGGAACCTCGCGCTACACGCTCACCACCGCCACGACCGTCAACGGTGCGGAGGTGGTGTTCGCCGGCGAGGGCGTCTACGACTGGTCCAAGGACGTCGGTGAGACCACCTACGACACTCCGGTCGGGAAGGTCCAGCAGCGCCTGCTGGGCGACGCGCTCTACCTCAACCTGCCGCAGCAGCCGACCATCTTCTTCAGGCTGAAGGTCATGGACGCCGCCGCGTCCCCGGTCGGCGGGATGGTCGACCCAACGGCGCAGCTGCACACGCTGGCCGCCGTCGCCGAGGCCGAGGTCGTCGGTGTGGAGGAGGTGCGCGGGGAGGCGACCACCCACTACCGCGGCACCTACGACGTGGCCCGCGCGCTGCGACGGGCCCAGGGCGTGCAGCAGGCTGCGCTGCGCAGCGCGCTCGGGCCGGCCGCCACCGGCGTCACGAGCGCGCCGTACGACGTCTTCCTCGACGACGAGGGCCGGCTCCGCCGCCTGACGCAGACCATCGAGGTGCCGACGGACGGCCAGGTGCTCACCGTCACGACGACGCTGGAGCTCTTCGACTTCGGCATCCCCGTCGCGGTCAAGGGACCGCCTGGCGCCGATCAGCGCGACGGCGCACCGCTGCTCGCAGCCCTGCGCAAGGCGCTGCCCCAGCCGACCGCTCCGGCTCGGCCGAGCCAGCCCGCAGCCACGCCGGCACCCACTCCCTCCTAGAGGGTGCGGGCGGCGCTGCGGGGTACGCACGCCCGTACCTGCGCACGACCCACGAGGAGGACGACGTGAGCCCGATCCGAAGCCTGGCACGCCCGCTGCTGGCCGCGACCTACGTCGTCGACGGTGCTTCCGGGCTGAAGTCGCCGGGGGAGCGCGTCGCTGCGGCTCGCGCCGCAGGGCTGAGCGATCCGGAGAAGCTCGTCCAGGTCAGTGCCGCCACGCAGCTGCTCGGCGGGCTCGCGCTCGCGACCGGCCGGCTGCCGCGGCTGTCCGCGCTGTCCCTGACGGCGGTCATGGTGCCGAGCACCTACGTGCGCCACCCGTTCTGGTCGGCCGGCGAGGGCAAGGCCGAGCAGCGGACGCTGTTCCTCAAGAACCTCAGCATGGTCGGCGGCCTGCTGCTGGCCGCCGCCGACACCGGCGGCCGCGAGTCGATCCCGCACGCCGCCGGCCGCGTCTCGCGCCGCGCGAAGAAGAAGGCGGCCAAGGCGGCGCGGGTGCACGCCTCCTAGCTCGACACGCATCAGCGCAGCCGGTCGAGCCGCTCCTGCAGGTCGCCGAGCGGAGCCGAGCTGTCCACTCGCGCGGCGGCGGCCAGACCCAGGCCGGCCATGCAGATGGTCCGGTCGACGAAGGCGTCGACCTCCGGCCACGGGAAGTACGGCTTGGCGACCAGCAGCGCGGCCACGCCGTGCGCCGCGGCCCAGAGCCCAAGGGCCAGCTCCACCGCCTCGCCCTCCAGCACGCCGATGTCGACGCACTCCTGCACCGTGCTCACCAGGTAGGCGAACGCGCCGCTCGCCACGACGCTGTCGACGGACTCCTGCGCCGGCTCGTGCGCCTGCATCATCACGACGCGGTAGTGCTCGGGGTTCTCCAGCGCGAAGTGGACGTACGCGTTGCCCTGCGCCCGGAGCGCCGCGAAGGGGTCCTCGGCCTGCTCGGCTGCGGCGCGCAGCCGCTGGTGCAGCGCCTCGAAGACCTCTCCGCAGACGGCGTCGATGAGCGCGCGCTTGTCCGCGAAGTGCAGGTAGATGCTCGGCACGCTGACCCCGACCCGCTGCGCCACGGCGCGCACGGACACGGCCGACTCGTCGCCGGTCTCGGTGAGCAGCTCCATCGCCGCGCGCAGCACGTCGCCGCGCAGCTCCGCGCCACGACCGCGCGGCGCACGTCGACGGACGGTCGCTTCAGACACCGGCGGGTACGCGAGGGGGCACGACCACATCCTCCCTCACCGGCTCCGCCTCGCTCAGGCCGAAGCGGTCGTGCAGCCGTCGCAGGGGTGCGGGAGCCCACCAGTTCGCCCGGCCGGCCAGGCGCATGAAGGCCGGGACCAGCGCGCCGCGGATCAACGTTGCGTCCACCACGATCGCGAGCGCGGTCCCGAGGCCGAGCAGCTTGATGAAGCTGATGTCGCTGCTGATGAAGGCGAGGAACACGATCGCGAGCAGCCCCGCGGCGGCGGTGACGATCCTCCCGGTCCGCTGCAGGCCGACGGCCACCGCACGGGTGTTGTCGCCGGTCTGGTCCCACACCTCCTTGATGCGCGACAGCAGGAAGACCTCGTAGTCCATCGACAGCCCGAACAGCAGGCAGAACATGAGGATCGGGATCGTCGTGTCGAGCGTTCCGGTGACCACCGGGTCGCCGACCAGTCCGATGAGGTTGCCCTGCTGGAACACCCAGACCATCGCGCCGAACGTCGCGCACAGCGACAGCACGTTGAGCACCAGTGCCTTCACGGGGATCAGCAGGCTGCCGGTGAACAGGAACAGCAGCACGAAGGTCGTCCCGAAGATGAGCCCGAGCGCCAGCGGCAGGTCGGCCCGCAGCGAGGACTTGGTGTCGACCAGGCTGGCCGCCTGGCCCTCGACGAGCACCTCGCCGATCGGCGACGGGACCGCGCGTACGTCGCGGACCAGCTGCTCGCCCTCCGGTCCGTACGACTCCACCGACGGCACGACGCGCAGGAAGGTGCCGCCGCCGGCGGCCATGCCCCGTGTGCCCTGCTCGGTGACCTGCCGGCCGCCGACCCAGCTGCCGGTGGCGGCGTCGACCCGCTCCACGCCGTCGACCACGGACAGCGCCCTGGCGTACGAGGCGGGGTCACCGGAGGCACGGGGCGCGACGACGCTGAGCGCCTGCGACTCCCGGCCCGGGTACTCCGCGCGCAGGGTCTCCGCGACCTGGAAGGCGGGGGCGTCCTTGGGCAGCACCCGATCGTCGGGCAGGCCGAAGACGACGCTGCCGAAGGGCACCGCCGCGAGCAGCAGCAGCGCGACGACGGACGTGGCGACGGGCAGCGGCCGGCGCATGACGCCGTGCGCGATGCGACTCCAGAAGCCCT
Source organism: Frankiales bacterium (assembly GCA_025965735.1). Taxonomy (GTDB): domain Bacteria; phylum Actinomycetota; class Actinomycetes; order Mycobacteriales; family SCTD01; genus SCTD01. The sequence continues at coordinate 7,660 of JAOPWK010000076.1, read as the reverse complement.
CGTCCAGCGCCTTGGGGCGCGGCGCCGGCAGGCCCAGCAGCCGCCGCAGCGGGCGCCGCAGGTCGAGGCTGTCCACGCGGTGCCCCAGGGCGGCCAGTGCCGCGGGCAGCACGACCACCGCTCCCAGCGCCGCGAACACCACGGCCGCGATGCCCGCGTAGGCGAACGAGCGCAGGAAGTAGAGCGGGAAGACGAGCAGCGCGGACAGGCTCAGCAGCACGGTCAACGCGCTGAACAGCACGGTGCGGCCGGCGGTCCGCACCGTCGCGATGACGGCGGCGGGAACGCTCAGCCCGCGGGCCAGCTCCTCGCGGTGCCGGGTCACCATGAACAGCGCGTAGTCGATGCCGAGCCCCAGGCCGAGCGAGGTGGCGAGGTTGACGGAGTAGACGGACACGTCGGTGGTCTTGGCGAGCAGGTGCAGGACGAGGAACGTCCCCAGGATCGACATCACGCCGATGAGCAGCGGCAGGGCGGCGGCGACGGCGCTGCCGAACACGATCACGAGCAGCACCATCGTGATCGGGATGGCGATCGCCTCGGCCCGCAGGATGTCGCGCTCGATGGTGTGGCCGACCTCGGAGAACACCTCCGCCTGGCCACCGACCTGGACCTGCAGGCCCTGGAAGTTCCCGCGGTACGACGGCGCCAGCTCCTCGACCCGGTCGACGGCAGTCTCGTCACCGCCGGTGAGCCGCGCCAGCACCACAGCGCTGCTGCCGTCCTGGGCCTTGAGCGAGTCGGGTCGGCCGGAGGTCCACCAGCTGGTGACCTGCACGACCCCCGGCTCGGCGGACAGTCGCTTCACGAGCGCCTCCCCGGCGGCGACCGCCGCCGGGTCGTCCACGCCGGCGCGGGCCTCGGCCAGCAGCACCAGGTTCGGGACACCGCTACCGAACTGCTCCTCCAGGAGCTGCGCCGCGCGGACGGACTCGGCGTCGGGGTCGTCGAAACCGCCCCCGGACAGCTCCGCGGCGACGCCGCCGCCCAGGACCCCGGCCAGTGCGAGGAACAGCGCGGTCGTGACGAGGACGATCCGCCGGCGGGCAACCGCCAGGCCGGCGAGGCGGGTCAGCAGCACGGTTCCCCCAGCAGCTCTCGATGATGAACAGCGGTAAGTTAGCGATGTTAAGCCGACGACGCAAGAGGCAGGTGCGCATGCTCGCCGGCGGCTGCCCGGTGCAGGCGGAGCAGCAGCAGCACCGGACCGTCGCCCGCTCTGCTCCTGCTGGACACCTGGGCCGGGGCATCCGGACACCTGCGGCCGTCAGCCTCGGGGCGTGCGCATCCTGGCCCACCGCGGCTCGCCCACGTCCGGCACCAACGAGAACACCATCCCCGCGATCAGCGGGGCCCTGGCCGCCGGCGCCGACGGCGTCGAGGTCGACCTGCGGATGACCGCGGACGGCGTGCTCGCCGTCTGCCACGACCCAGATCTCGGCCGCGTCGGCACGCAGCCGCTGCCGGTGTCCACCACCGGCTGGGACGAGCTGCGCGCGGCCGCACCCGGTCTGGCGCGGGTGGAGTGGGTGCTGGCCGCTGCGGCCGGCCGCCACGTCGTGCTCGAGCTCAAGACCGCGCCCGTCCGCAGCGCGCAGCTGCTGGTGGAGCGGCTGCTCGTCCTGCACTCGGCCGGTCTGCCGCTGGACGTGACGGTCTCCTCGTTCGACGCCGCGCTCGTGCGTGCTGTCCGCACGCTGACGCCGGCGCACCTGGGCCTGCGCACGGCGCTGCTCGGCGACACCGGCTGCCTGGCCACCGCGGTGCTGCGCCGCGCGCTCCTCGGCGGGCACGACCAGGTGCACCCGCACATCAGCGACCTCATGGCGCAGCCGGAGACGGTGGCCGCCGCGCGGCAGGCCGGTGTCGCGGTCATCCCGTGGACCGTCAACCGCCCGGAGGACCTGCGCCGGTGCGCGCTGCTGGGCGTGCAGGCCGTCATCACCGACGTGCCGCAGGAGGCGCGCCTCGCCCTGACCGCCCGGCGCGCTCCCGCCTAGTCCGCGAGCGCCGGCTCCGGGGCGGGGCCCTCGACCGAGACCTGCGGCAGGACGCGGTCCATCCAGGCCGGCAGGTACCAGTTCACCTTGCCCAGCACGAGCATCACGGCGGGCACGAGCACGCTGCGGATGACGACCGCGTCCAGGAACACGGCCACCGCGAGCCCGAGCCCGAACAGCTTGATGGTGAGGTCGGGTCCGACCACGAAGGCCAGGAAGAGCATCACCATGATGGCCGCGGCCGCCGTGATCGTGCGGCCCGTGGCGGCCAGGCCGTGCAGGACCGCCTGCCGGTTGTCGCCGCGGTGCAGCCACTCCTCGTGGATGCGTGACAGCAGGAAGACCTCGTAGTCCATGGACAGGCCGAACAGGATGGCGAACAGGATCACCGGCAGGAACGCCAGGATCGGGCCGGTACGGTCGACGCCGATCAGCGAGAGGCCGTAGCCCCACTGGAAGACCGCCACGATGACGCCGAAGGCCGCGGCGGCCGACAGCAGGTTCATCAGCGCCGCCACCGTGCTCACGACCAGGCTGCGGAAGACCATCGTGAGCAGAAGGAAGCTGAGCAGCACCACGACGCCGACGAACAGCGGCAGCTTGTCGGCGATGACCTGGCTGAAGTCGTTGAACACCGCCGTCGAGCCGCCGACCAGCAGCTCCTGCCCGCTGTCGCCGCGCGCGTCCGGCACGAGGTCCGTCCGCACCCGTTCCACCAGGTCGCTGGTCGCCTCGTCCTGCGGCGCGGAGGCCGGGTAGACGGTGGTGATGCCGACGCCGCCCTCGGCGGGGACGCCGGGCTGCGGGCCGCCAAGGTACACGGTGGGCGTCACGGCGGCCACGTCCTCATCGGCCTGCAGCGCCTTCACCAGCTGCTGCGTGGGCGCGGGATCGGCCGTGTCGCCGAGGTCGGTAACGACGAGCAGCGGCCCGTTGAAGCCCGCGCCGAAGCCCTCGGCCAGCAGGTCGTAGCCCTGCCGCGTCGTGGTGTCCTCGGGGTTGCTGCCCTGGTCGGTCAGGCCGAGGCGCAGGCTGGCCAGCGGCAGCGCGATGAGCACCATGAGGCCGAGCGCCGTCAGGGCGACCAGCCGGGGGCGGCGGTCGACGAAGGCGGCCCAGCGCTGCCAGCCGCGGGTCTCCTCCTGCAGGTCCTCGGGCGAGCCCGTCGCCAGCGCGCGCTTGCGGCGCGGCAGCACCTTGCGGCCGAAGAACCCGAGCAGCGCGGGCAGCAGCGTCAGCGACGCCAGAACGGTGGTCGCGACGGCGAGAGAGGCCGCGACGGCCACGCCGTACAGGAAGGACAGCCCCAGCGCGAACAGGCCGAGAAGCGCGATGCAGACGGTGATGCCGGCGAAGAGCACCGCACGGCCGGAGGTGTCGATCGCGATGGCGGTCGCCTCCTCGGGTGTCCTGCCCTCGAGCAGACCCTGCCGGTACCGCGTCACGATGAACAGCGCGTAGTCGATGCCGACGCCGAGCCCGAGCAGGACCGAGAGCGTCGGCGCGAAGGTGGCGATGGTGATGAGGTTCGCGAGCAGGCCGACGCCGGCGAGGGAGACGGCGATGGACAGCACGGCCGTGATGAGCGGGAGCGACATCGCAGTGAGCGAGCCGAACACCAGGAACAGCACGACGGCCGCCGCCGTCAGCCCGATCAGCTCCTCCTTGCCCTGCTCCGGAGGCGCCGTCGCGGCCTGCCCGGTGACCTCCACGCGCACGCCCTCGCGCGGCTCAGCGGCGATCTCGAGCACCTCGTCGACCTGGGCGTGGCTGACGTCGTTCGGCACCAGCCCGGTGAGGGTCAGCGTCGCGAAGGCGATGCGCCCGTCCTGCGAGACCTGCTGCGGTGCGTCGTACGGGGAGCCGACCGCAACGACCTGCTCGAGCCCGTCGAGCTCGCGCAGCACCGCCTCCACCGCCGGTCGGACGCCCGGATCGGTGACCCGGCCGTCCTGCGCGGCGAAGACTGCGGTGAGGGTGTCGCCGCTGGCCGCCGGGCTCACCCGCTCGAGCAGCTCGAAGGCGCGCGCGCTCTCGGTGTCCGGCAGCGTGAACGAGTCGTCGTAGCCGGCGCCCACCGCGCCGAGTGCGCCGCCGACCACGGCCAGCAGCAGCAGCCAGAGCGCCAGGACGAGCCGCCGGCGGCGGAAGCTGAACAGGGCGAGCGCGCGCACGAGGACTCCGGGAGCAGGGGCTTCCAGTGTCACGGCGGGAGGTCGCCGCAGCAGCGTGACGTCTGCCACCCCGGGCGCGGGTCGATCACCTCTGGTCCTACGCTCAGGCCTGCCGCCGCACCCGGCCGGCCCTGGACGATCCGCCGACGACCTCGAGGTCCCCGTGCGCCTGCGCCTGACCCCCCGCGACACGTCGTTCTACGACCAGTTCGCCGCCTCCGCCCGCAACATCGTCGACGCGGCCGAGGTGCTCGCGCAGATCGTGGAGACCCGCTCGGTCTCCGAGCGCGGTGCGCTGAACCAGCGGATGCGCGACATCGAGCACGCGAACGACGAGGTCACCCACGAGGTGATGCGCAAGCTCAACAGCACCTTCGTGACCCCGTTCGACCGCGAGGACATCTACCGGCTGACCGCGCAGCTCGACGACGTCGTCGACTACATGGAGGCCGCCGCCGACCTGGTGCTGCTGTACGAGCTGGACGAGCTGCCGGAGAGCACCCGCGAGGTCGTACAGGTGCTCTGCAAGGCCGCGCACGCGACCGCCGACGCGATGCCGAGGCTGCAGGGGATGAAGGGCCTCGAGGAGTACTGGATCGAGGTCAACCGGCTGGAGAACGAGGCCGACCAGCTCTACCGGCGCACGGTCGCGAAGCTGTTCAACGGCCAGTACGACGCGCTCATGGCCATCAAGCTGAAGGACCTCGCCGACCAGGTCGAGGCGGCGGCGGACGCGCTCGAGGACGTGGCGGACACCGTCGAGACCATCGCGCTCAAGGAGTCCTAGGGCTGTGTCCCCGGAGCTCCTCGGGCTGATCGCGATCGTCGCGATCGCCCTCGCCTTCGACTACACCAACGGCTTCCACGACGCCGCGAACGCCATCGCCACGGCGATCTCCACCCGTGCGCTCACGCCGCGCGCGGCGCTCGGCATGGCGGCGGTGGCGAACCTGCTCGGCGCCCTGGTCGCGACCGGCGTGGCCAAGACCGTCGGTTCCGGGATCATCGAGGCGCCGCAAGGCAGCGTCGGGCTCGTGCTGGTGTTCAGCGCGGTCGTCGGAGCCATCACCTGGAACCTCATCACCTGGTACTTCGGCCTGCCGTCCTCCTCCAGCCACGCCCTCATCGGCGGCCTGGTCGGGGCTGCGCTGGCAGCCTCCAGCGACGTCCAGTGGATGGGCGTGGTGGACAAGGTGCTGATCCCGATGGTGCTGTCGCCGCTGATCGGCTTCGGCATCGCCTACCTGCTGATGCTGGCCATCCTGTGGGGCTTCCGGCGTGCCGCTCCCTCGAAGATGAACCGCGGCTTCCGCAAGGCGCAGATCGTGTCTGCTGCGGCCATGGCTTTCGGGCACGGCCTTCAGGACGCGCAGAAGACCATGGGCGTCATCGTCCTGGCGCTGGTCACCTACGGCTCGCAGGACGACTTCGACGTCCCGCTCTGGGTGAAGCTCTCCGCTGCGCTCGCCATCAGCGCCGGCACCTACGCCGGCGGCTGGCGCATCATGCGCACCCTCGGCCGCCGCATCATCGAGCTGGACCCGCCGCGCGGGTTCGCCGCCGAGACCACCGCGGCCGGCGTGCTGTACACGACCGCCTTCGTGTACGAGGTGCCGGTCTCGACGACCCACACCATCACGTCCTCGATCATGGGCGTCGGCGCGACCCGGCGGCTGTCGGCCGTGCGCTGGGGCGTCGCGCGCACGATCGTCACCGCCTGGGTGCTGACGATCCCGGCCGCCGCGCTCGTGGCGGCCGCCTTCTACGAGGTCACCCGGCTCGCCATCCTGTAGTCGCTCGACTCCCCCACGAGACGCCTCGCTGGCGGACACTGCGCCCGTGACCCTTGCCCGCCGCACCTTCCTGGGCGGCGCTGCTGCCGCCGTCGCCGGCAGCGCGGTGCTGCCCTCACCGGCGTCCGCGCAGGACGCGGTGGCGTTCCTGCACGGCGTCGCTAGCGGCGACCCGCTGCCGGACCGCGTCGTGCTGTGGACGCGCGTGACGAGCACCCGGGACGTCCCCGTCACCTGGCTGGTCGCGAAGGACCCGCAGCTGCAGCAGGTCGTCGTACGGGGGAGCACGCGTGCTGTCGCCGCCCGCGACCGGACCGTCAAGGTCGACGCCGGCGGGCTGTCGCCGTACACGACCTACTTCTACGGCTTCGAGGCGCAGGGCCGCCGCTCGCCGGTCGGCCGCACCCGCACGGCGCCGGCGCCCGGGCAGCAGCTGGACCGGCTGCGCTTCGCGGTGGCCACCTGCGCGAAGTACGACAGCGGCTACTTCAACGCCTACGCGCGGATCGCCGAGGCGGACGTGGATGCGGTGCTGCACTGCGGCGACTACATCTACGAGGGCGGTCAGGACGCCGACGCTGCACCGGGCCGCCTCACCTCGCCGGAGACGGAGGTGCGCACGCTGGCCGAGTACCGGCAGCGGCACGCGCACTACAAGACGGACCCGGACCTGCAGCGGATGCATGCCGCCCACCCGATGGTCGCGACGTGGGACGACCACGAGTCCAGCAACGACAGCTGGGTCGACGGTGCGGGCAACCACGACGCGGAGACCGAGGGGCCGTGGCCGACGCGCAAGGCGGTCTCGCAGCAGGCCTACGACGAGTGGATGCCGGTGCGGCTGCCGGTACCCGGAGACGCATCCCGCATCTACCGCCGGATCGGGTACGGCGCGCTGGTCGACGTGGTCGTCATCGACACCCGGCTGGAGGGTCGTAGCGAGCAGCTCACCGGCGTCGACGGCGACCAGGTCGTGGTCGACCCCGCGGTCTCCGATCCCATGCGACAGATGTACTCGCCCGTCCAGCGCACCTGGATCGAGCAGAGCCTGCAGGCCTCCCGCGCCACGTGGAAGCTGGTGCTGAACCAGGTGCTCATCAGCCAGTTCCGCGCCGTCGGCCTGCCTCAGGACGTGAGCGCAGCGCTGGCGTCCCTCGGCCAGAGCGGCTTGCCCACCGAGGGCGTCGCGCTGGCCGCCGACATCTGGGACGGCTACACCGCCGAGCGGGACCGGCTGCTGGGCTTCCTGCGCAGCATGCCGGTCCCGGACGTGGTGGTGCTCACCGGAGACATCCACGCGTCCCTCGCGAACGACCTCAGCGAGGACCCCTACGACGTGCAGCGCCCACCGGTCGCCGTCGAGGTCGTGACCCCGTCGGTCACGAGCACCAACTTCGACGAGAGCTTCGGCGTCCCGCCGCGCACCACCTCGATCGGCATCGAGCAGGCGATCCGCGTGCAGAACCCGAACACCAAGTACGTCGAGCTCGACAGCAACGGCTGGGTGCTGCTCGACGTCACCCCCGAGCGGGTGCAGGCCGAGTGGCTGTTCGTCGACACGGTGCTGGAGCCGACCGAGGGACAGCGGCTGGACGCGACGTGGCAGGTGGTCCGCGGCACACAGCGGCTCTCCGCCGGTGGGCCGCAGACGGAGCCGCGCGCGGACCGGCCGGCGGCACCTCCGGCCGCAGCC
>JAOPWK010000254.1 GCA_025965735.1 Frankiales bacterium | reverse complement strand
CTGGCGCGGTGGTCGCCGGAGGGCGGCTGGTCGTGGGCGTGACCCGCACCCTGGTCCGCCGGCTCGTCTCTCGCGCCGAGCAGGAGGTGCGCGCGTACCCCCGCGCGTACGCCGTCTTCTACCGAGCGCTGACCGCGAGTCCCGCTGTCCGCAGTGTCGTCGGCCGGCTCAAGACCGACCTTCGCCAGGACGGCACGGGGGCCATCTCCCCGCCGGCCGAGCAGTGGCCGTTGACAGCCGCTGAGGCACGAAGGGCAACGGCAACGGCCACACGGCTCGGCATCCCCGTCGGCGAGCGGCCGTGAGGCTGCTGCTGGACCTGCAGTGCGTGCAGTCCCTGAGCTCGCGGCGCGGCATCGGTCGCTACGCCCTCAGCCTGTCCCGGGCGCTGACGCAGACGGCCGGAGACCACGCGGTGGGCGCTCTGCTCAACGGCGGGGACGACCCCGAGCGGCTGATGCGCGCGCGCACCGCCCTGGAGACGTTCCTGCCGCCCGAGGAGATCCACGTCTTCGAGGCAGCCTGGCCGTTCGGCTCCGGCCGCACGCCGGCTCGTCGTCTCGCCGCGGAGGCCGCGCGACACGCCGCCATCCGCTCGCTCCGCCCGGACGCCCTGCTCGTGGGGTCGGTGTTCGAGGGCGACGTGGACAACGTGTCCTCCATCGACCGCTCCCCGGGCTCACCACCGACCGCGGCGCTGCTGTTCGACCTGATCCCTGCCGCCGACCCGGGCACCTACCTGCTCGGGCCCGGGGCCGACGACTACTGGCGCCGCTTCGAGGACCTGCGGCGGGCCGACCTGCTGCTCGCGATCAGCGACTACAGCGGCCGGCAGGGCCGGGAGCTCCTCGGTACCTCCTGCCCTCCGACGACCACCATCTGGGGCGGCCCCTACCCGAGCGGTGCGTGGCCGACGTTCGAGCACCGGCCGGCCGATGCGGCCGTCGTCGCGGTGCCTGACCGGTACCTGCTGGCGGTGGGCGGCGACCATCCCCGCAAGAACCTGGACCGCCTGGTCACGGCTTGGGGGCTCGTCCCCGCGCAGACCCGCCGCCGGGCGCCGCTGGTCATCGCGTGCAAGCTCAACGTCGGCACGCTGCGACGGCTGCGCCGCCTGGCGCGGCGCGGTGGGCTCGACGACACCGACCTGCTGCTGACGGGGGAGGTCGGCGAGCAGCGCCTGGCCGAGCTGTACGCCGGCGCCCTGGCGTTCGTCTTCCCCTCCACCGAGGAGGGCCTCGGCATGCCGCCGCTCGAAGCCATGGCGCGCGGCTGTCCCACCCTGCTCGCGCGCAGCAGCAGCCTGGTCGAGCTGGCTGACGACGACCGCGCCTTCGTCGATCCGCTCGACACGGCGGCCATGGCACGAGCCCTGACGTCGCTGGTGGAGGACCCCTCGCTGCGCCAGGTGCTGGCAGGCGTGGCAGCCGAGAGCGCAGCGCGTTTCACCTGGACCCGCAGCGCCGAGCTGGCGTGGACGGCACTGCAGCGCCTCGTCGACCAGCCCGGGCGGCCCGTGGACCGGACCCCGCCGCCCGCCGCTCACGTCGTCGGCTTCGACGCGGTGGAGAGCCTGCCGTCGTCGCCGGCCGCCGTGCACGTCCAGCCGCCGTTCCAGGTCCCCGGCCTCCCGGACCCCCTGGGTCTCGTGCCGGCGGCGCCGGGGCTGCGCGCGGCGCTCTCGCCCGCGGTGGCGCTCGTCGTCGACGAGCCGCAGACCCGGCGCCAGCTCCTCAGGGCGGGACTGGTGGAGCAGCCCGTCGTGTCGCTCGACCAGCTGTCGCGGGTCGCCGAACACGACCCGGTCGCGGAGCTGGCCAGGCTGGTGCCGGACCTCGAGCTGTCGCCCGAGCTCGGACGGGACGTGGTCCTGGCGGCGTCGCGACCTGCGCGCTGGGCGCTGGAGCGGCCGGCGCCGGTTGCGCTCGTCCTGCGCAGCGACTGGTCCGGCGGACCGACACCGGACGACCTCCAGGTCGTCGCCGGGGCGACGGACCTGGTCTGCGGTCCGGCGGCCTCGGTCAGCCTTGCCGCCGCTGTCGACCACGTCGTCGTGGACGGCCCGCTGGTCGCCGGACTGCTGACCGAGCTGCACCGGGCCCGGCGACGTGGGACCGGCGTGCGGATCGTGGGCGGGGCGGCCCCCGCGTGGGCGACGTCCTACGCCACCTGGCACGAGGCCCTGACGGAGTCCGTGGACCGCCGGACCGGCTGGCCGTGGCGGAGCGGGGGCTGAGGTGCCTCGCGCACTGGTCGTGACGACGCCGACCGCAGCACTGCCCGCGTCGAACGGCGCGAGCCTGCGCGTCACCGACGTCCTGGACGTGCTGGCCGCGGCCGGTTTCGAGGCGGTCCGCGTCACCTCCCCGTGGCAAGCTCCCGGAGCCTTCGACCTCGGGGTGGCCGTGAGCTATGCCAGCGCCGGCGCGCTCCGCGAGCTGCGCCGTCGCACCGGTCGGCTCTGGTTCGACGTCGTGGACTCCTGGCTCCTGGTCAACGGCACGGGCCTGCGAGCCGGCCACCCCTCCTACGCCGCGCGGGCCGTGCGCGACGCGACGCGGCTCGCGAGCGCCCCTCGAGCCGACCTGGTCACGTGGATCAGCGCGGCCGATCGTGCCGCCGACCGGAAGACCGTCCGCGGTGGGGAGCGGCTGGTCCTGCCCGCCTCGTCGTCCGCCCCAGCCCTACGTCCGGCGCTGGGTCAACGGCGAGCTGTGCTGGCAGGTGACTGGGGGTACCTGCCCAACCGCGACGGGCTGGCCTGGTTCCTCGACCGGGTCCTCCCGCTCCTGCGGCCGCTCGCGCAGGACCTCTCCTGGCGCCTCGAGGTGTTCGGCGCCGAAGTCCCTGCGCTTCCGCCGGATGTCGTCCGACGTGGACACGTGGCCGACGTCGGCGAGCTGTACCGGGAAGGCGACGTCCACCTCGCCCCGGTGCCGCACGGCGGCGGGGTGAAGCGCAAGGTGCTGGCTCCGCTGCTGGCCGGTCTGCCCGTCGTGACGACGCCCAGCGGAGCACACGGTCTGCGGGCCGTGCCGGCTCTGGACGTCTGTGCGGACCCCAGGGACTTCGCCGCGGCCCTGGCGCGACGACTGCGCGAGCCGGCCCCGCTCGCTCCGCTCAGCAGGTCCCGCGTCTGCGACGGCGATGACACTGCTGCCGTCGTCGGCTGGCTCCGGCACAGCGGTTGACGAGCAGCGGCCATGGCCGCACCCGATCGACAGCGCGGTCCTGCTACGGCTGCGCGCGCGGCCGGAAGACGAGGCAGTAGTTCGGCGCGTCCACGTCCAGCAGACCCGTCGGGGAGACGACCAGGTCAGGACGCACCCCGCAGACGAGGTCGGTGAGCTCAGCAGGACCGATGGCCTGCACTCCCCTGTCGCCGGAGATGTTCCGATCGGCCCAGAAGGCCAGCCCGCTGCGCACCCCGGCCGGCACGATGTCCTTGACGACGAGCAGCGGCGGGTTGCCCCCAAAGGCGTCGAGGACGTCCCGGACGAGCTGCTCCCGGTCGACCGGGGGCACGTGGTGGAAGACGTCGGACAGCAGCACCGCGTCAGCGGCTTCACCGCCGGCATCGAGGTAGGCGCGTACCGACGTCCCCGGCCGGAGGTCGACCCGCGGCCTCAGGTCCGGGCGCAGCGCCGTGCCGATGACGGCCGCGAGGTCGAGGGCCACGATCCTCAGTCCCGGCTGGCGGTCCAGCAGGTGGTTGAGGATCTCGCCGTCGCCGCCACCTACGTCGAGCAGCACCGCCCCGTGCGGGAGCTCAGGCACCGCGGCAGCCACCTTGCGCACGTCGACGAAGACCCGCCGGTACGCACGTCCCGCCAGGGGGAACAGCGGCCCGAGGGTGCGGCGTGCAGCGGTGCCGATGCTCATCGCGGCAGGCTACCGAGCGCAGGCGGACAGGACCGCCCGGCGGTGAGGTGACCGCTAGCCTCCACGCCATGCGTCCTGCCGTGCCAGCCGCAGCGGGCGGGGCGCCGGCACCGGAGGTCAGCGACGAGACGGGCCTCATCGAGCGGCCCCGACGACCGTCCGTCGGCTGGGTGCTCGCAGTGGGCGCCGTGCTGCTGCTGTGGGTGTTGCTGCCGACCTCGGGACTGGGGCCCACCTCGGTGGCCGGCTGGGCTGACCAGCAGCTCTTCAGGCGTGCCTTCGAGGAGCTCCTCGCCACCGGCCGCTCGGCGGCGTCCGAGAGCGGCAGCGTAGGGCCGGCGTACCTGGCCCTCGCCAAGCTCCTGCGTCGGGTGACCGGCGTCGGGCCGGACGCGGCCCTGATCCTGCTGAACCGCGCGTCCTTCGTCGTGATCCTGGCTGGGGTGCTGGGCGCGTCTCTCAACCGGGCAGGTGCCGGCGTGCGCGCGTGCTGGCCGGTGCTGGCAGCGCTGGCGCTGGCGTGCCTGGCGACGCCGTGGTGGCTGTACAGCGACATCCCCTGGACGCATCCCGTGGCGGCTGCGCTGCTGGTGGTCGCCGTCTCCTCGATCCGGCTCGGGAGCAGGGCTCCCGTCGCGGGAGGAGCAGCCTTCGGGACCTCGACGCTGCTGCTCCTGCAGACCCGGGCCTTCGAGGGCCAGGCCCTGCTCGCGGCCTGTGCGCTGGGGCTCGGCCTGGCGGCGCTGCTGGC
>JAOPWK010000253.1 GCA_025965735.1 Frankiales bacterium | reverse complement strand
ATCTTGTTGACCGCCAGCACCAGGTGCGGGACGCGCAGGAGCGCGCTCAGCGAGGCGTGCCGCCGGGTCTGCTCGATGACGCCCTTGCGCGCGTCCACGAGCACCAGGGCGAGGTCGGCGGTCGAGGCGCCGGTGACCATGTTGCGCGTGTACTGCACGTGGCCCGGGGTGTCGGCCACGATGAACGACCGCACCGGCGTGGAGAAGTACCGGTAGGCGACGTCGATCGTGATGCCCTGCTCGCGCTCCGCGCGCAGGCCGTCGGTCAGCAGGGCGAGGTTGGTGTAGTCGTCGCCGCGGTCGGCGGACGTGCGCTCGACGGACTCCAGCTGGTCCTGGAACACCGACTTGCTGTCGTAGAGCAGGCGCCCGATGAGGGTCGACTTGCCGTCGTCGACGGAGCCGGCGGTGGCGAAGCGCAGGAGGTCGGCCACTAGAAGTACCCCTCCTTCTTGCGGTCCTCCATGGCGGCCTCCGACGCGCGGTCGTCGGCGCGGGTGGCGCCGCGCTCGGTGACGCGCGTGGCGGCGACCTCCTCCACGACCTGCAGCGGGGTGCGCGCGGGTGAGGACACCGCGCCGGTGCAGGAGGCGTCGCCGACGGTGCGGTAGCGCACGACCTGCGTGCTCACCGTCTCGCCGTCGCGCGGCATCGAGTGCGGCGTGACCCCGAGCAGCATCCCGTCGCGCTCGAACACCTCCCGCTCGTGCGCGAAGTAGATGTCAGGCACCTCGACGCCCTCGCGGGCGATGTAGCGCCACACGTCGAGCTCGGTCCAGTTCGACAGCGGGAAGACGCGGATGTGCTCCCCCGGCGCGTGCCGGCCGTTGTAGAGGCTCCACAGCTCGGGGCGCTGGTTCTTCGGGTCCCACTGGCCGAAGGCGTCGCGGAAGCTGAAGAAGCGCTCCTTGGCGCGGGCCTTCTCCTCGTCGCGGCGGGCACCACCGAAGACGGCGTCGTACCGCCCCTCCTCGATCGCGCGCAGCAGCGTCGTCGTCTGCAGCGGGTTGCGCAGGCCACCCGGGACCTCCCGCACCCGGCCCGCGTCGATGTCGTCCTGCACCTTCGCGACGACCAGGCGGGCGCCGAGCTCGGCGGCGCGGCGGTCGCGGAAGGCGAGCACCTCGTCGAAGTTGTGGCCGGTGTCGACATGCACGAGCGGGAACGGGATGCGCGCCGGCCAGAACGCCTTGGTGGCCAGGTGCAGCATGACGATCGAGTCCTTGCCGCCGCTGAACAGCAGCGCCGGCCGCTCGAACTCCGCGGCCACCTCGCGCATGACGTGAATGGCCTCGGCCTCGAGCAGGTCGAGCTGCGACAGGCCGACGTCCAGCGCGGTCACGCCACTCCCCTGTCCTGCAACAGTGCGAGCAGCTGGTCGACCGACTGCTCCAGCGTCTGCTCGTGCGTGAGGATCCGCGCGTCCGGCGACACCGGCGCCTCGTACGGCGCGTCGACGCCGGTGAGGCCGGACAGCTCGCCCGCGCGCTGCTTGGCGTACAGCCCCTTCACGTCGCGCTCGCTGCACACGTCCACCGGCGTGGCGACGTGCACCTCCAGGAAGCCGGCGCCCCTGCTCTCGTGCAGGCCGCGGACGTGGTCGCGCGTCGAGGCGAAGGGGCTGATGACGCTGGCCAGCACCAGGACGCCGTGCTTCGCGAGCATCGCGGCGACCCATCCGATGCGCAGCACGTTGGTGTCGCGGTCCTCGCGGCTGAAGCCGAGCCCCTTGGACAGGAACTCGCGGACCTCGTCGCCGTCGAGCAGCTCGACCCGCCCGACTCCCTGCTCGCGCAGGCGAGCCGCCAGCGCGGTGGCCAGGGTGGTCTTGCCGGCGCTGGGCAGGCCGGTCAGCCAGACGGTGGTGCCGAGCGCGGCGCGCACGTCGACGGTGGTCATGCGGGGTTCCTCCTGCGGGGCGTTCCGGGGCGGTGCGCGAGCGCGCGCGGGGTTAGCGGGCCCGGGAACAGACGGCGCTCGACACGCGCTGCAGGTCCACGTGCAGCCGAGCGACGAGGTAGGAGCCGATCACCTGTCCAGGGTCGCACAAGGGCAGCCCGGCAGCGCCTGTGCCACCCTTGACGGCATGGGTCCCCTGCTGACGTCGCGGCTGCACGTCGACCTGCAGCGCACCAGCAGCGCGGTGTGTTCCCGGGGCTGACTCCCCCGCCCCGCCCCGCCCCCGCACCGACCCGCACCGACCTCCAGGAGATCTCCATGCCCGCCAAGCGCGGACAGGGCCAGTGGGCGCTCGGCTACCGCGAGCCCCTCAACGCCAACGAGCAGGCCAAGAAGGACAGCAACCCGCTGACGGTCAAGCAGCGGATCCTGGACGTCTACGCCAAGAACGGCTTCGACTCCATCGACGGCGGCGACCTGCGCGGCCGCTTCCGCTGGTTCGGCCTCTACACGCAGCGGGCCGAGGGCATCCCCGGCGGCAAGACCGCCGTGCTGGAGCCCGAGGAGCTCGAGGCGCCGTTCTTCATGCTCCGCATCCGCGTCGACGGCGGGCGGCTCACCAACGAGCAGCTGCGCACCATCGGCGAGGTCGCCACGGAGTACGGCCGCGATGTGGCCGACATCACCGACCGGCAGAACGTGCAGCTGCACTGGGTGCGCATCGAGGACGTGCCGGCGATCTGGGAGCGGCTGGACGCGGTCGGCCTGGACACCACCGAGGCGTGCGGCGACTGCCCACGCGTCATCGTCGGCTGCCCCCTGGCCGGCGTCGACAGCAACGAGGTCCTGGACGCCACGGGGGTGCTGGAGGAGGTCCGCGCGCGCTACATCGGCGACCCCGCGTTCTCCAACCTCCCCCGCAAGTTCAAGACCTCCATCTCCGGCTGCTCCGTGCACTGCACGAACCACGAGATCAACGACGTGTCGTTCGTCGGGGTGCAGCTCGAGGACGGCAGCGTCGGCTACGACGTGTGGGTCGGCGGCGGCCTGTCCACCAACCCGAAGCTCGCGCTGCGCCTCGGCGTCTTCGTCGAGCCGGCCCGCGTCGCCGAGGTCTGGGCCGGCGTCACCTCCGTCTTCCGCGACTACGGCTACCGCCGCTCGCGCATGCACGCCCGGCTGAAGTTCCTGCTCGCCGACTGGGGCGTCGAGAAGTTCCGCCAGGTCCTCGAGGACGAGTACCTCACCGCGCCCCTGCCGGACGGTCCCGCGCCGCTGACGCCGCCGACGCCGGACCGCGACCACGTCGGGGTGCACAAGCAGAAGGACGGCCGCAACTACGTCGGCGCCGTCCCGCGCGCCGGGCGCACCAGCGGCCGCCAGCTGCAGCGGGTGGCCGAGCTGGCCGCCCTGTACGGCGACGGCCAGGTGTCCACGACCGCGCAGCAGGGCCTGGTCCTGCTCGGCGTGCCGGACGAGAACGTCGAGCCGCTCGTCGGCTGCCTGGACGCCGAGGACCTGCAGGTCAAGCCGTCGGTCTTCCGCCGCGGGACGCTGGCCTGCACCGGCCTGGAGTTCTGCAAGCTGGCCATCGTCGAGACCAAGGCCCGCTCGGTCGACATCTACAGCGAGCTCGAGAAGCGGCTGCCGGACTTCGACGAGCCGCTGACCATCAACGTCAACGGCTGCCCCAACTCCTGCGCACGCTTCCAGACCGGCGACATCGGCCTCAAGGGCTCGATCGTCGACGGCGAGGAGGGCTTCCAGGTGCACCTCGGCGGACGGCTGGGCGAGGACGCCGGCTTCGGCCGCAAGTCCCGCGGCCTCAAGGTGACGGGCGAGGGCGCGGTCGACTACGTCGAGCGACTGCTGCGCTCCTACCAGGCCAACCGGCTCGAGGGCGAGCGCTTCGCGACCTGGGCACGCCGGGCGGACGAGGCCCTGCTGAAGTGAGCGAACGCGCGGCGCCGATGTACTGCCCGTACTGCGGCGAGGAGGACATCCGGCCGTGGGGCGACGACCCCGACAAGGGGCACGCCGACTGGCGGTGCGAGGCGTGCCTGCGCGCCTTCACGGTCCGCTACAAGGGGCTGACCGGCAAGGACTAGGTCAGACGTGCAGGCCGCACTCGGTCTTGCTCGTCCCGGCCCATCGACCGCTGCGCGGGTCCTCACCCGGTGCGACCCGGCGGGTGCACGGCGCGCAGCCGATCGACGGGTACCCGTCGTAGGCCAGCGGGTTGACCAGCACGCCGTGCTCGGCGACGTAGGCGTCCACGTCGGCAGCGGTCCACGCCGCGATCGGGTTCACCTTCACCATCTCGCGCTTGGTGTCCCACTCGACGACGCCGATGTCGCTGCGCGTGGCCGCTTCGTCCCGCCGGATGCCCGAGGCCCAGGCGGTGTACGGCGCGAGGCCGCGGGCCAGCGGCTCCACCTTGCGCAGCGCGCAGCACGCGTTCGGGTCGCGCTCGTACAGCCGCTCGCCGTGCTCGGAGTCCTGCTGCGCCACGGTCAACAGCGGCAGCATCGTGCGGACGTTCACGTCGTAGACCTGCGCCACGGCGTCGCGGGTGCCGATCGTCTCGGCGAAGTGGTAGCCGGTGTCCAGGAACAGCACGTCGACGCCTGACGTGACGGAACTGGCCAGGTGGGCGAGCAGTCCGTCGCCCATGGAGGACGCGATGACGAAGCGGTCGCCGAAGGTCTTGACCGCCCAGCGCAGGACGTCCTGTGCCGAGGCCCCCTCGAGGTCCCGGCCCGCACGCTCAGCGATGGCTTGAAAGTCCACGTCCTCATCCAACACGCAGGTGCGAGCGGCTCTTCCGCGGGCACACGTCAGGCATGACTCGTGCCCTCAGCCGTACCAGCACTGCCCTCCTGCTCGCGCTCGGCCTGCTGCTGACCGGCGCGTGCAGCACCGACCAGACCGGTGACAGCGTCACCGACTCCCAGGTCGACGAAGTGCCCGGTGACAGCGACGACGCCACCGAGGACAGCGGCGCGGAGAGCCCCGCTCCCTGAGCCGCCTCGCCCGACTCGTGACACGCTGAGCGGCGTGCACCCGTCGGTCTCGAACGTCGTGGCTGCGCTGCGCGAGCGGGGTGCCACCGGCGAGGTGCGCGTGCTCGACGACTCCGCCCGCACCGCCGCGGAGGCGGCTGCGGCGCTCGGCGTCGACGTGGGCGCCATCGCCAGTTCGCTGGTCTTCACCGCCGACGGCGAGCCGCTGCTCGTCATGACCAGCGGCGCGCACCGCGTCGACACGTCCGCCGTCGCAGCGCTGCTCGGGGTCGGCTCGGTCAAGCGGGCCGACGCTGACACCGTCCGCGCCGCCACCGGGCAGGTCATCGGCGGGGTCGCCCCTGTCGGCCACCCCGCTCCCCTGCCGACGCTGGTGGACACCGCGCTGGCCGCGCACGACGTGGTCTGGGCCGCTGCCGGACACGCGCACGCCGTCTTCCCCACGACGTACGACGAGCTGCTGCGCCTGACCGGCGGTCGTCCGGCGCAGGTGGCCGGGTGAGCGAGCCGGTACCCGGCCTGGTCACGCTGCACCTGTGGCGGGTGGCGCCGCGCGGGGTGCCGGGAGCGCTGCTGCGCATGGGCCGTGACCGCCGGCGGGTGCGGCGCACCCCCGGCCTGCGGTTCGCGAAGCTGCTCGGCACCGGGGACGGCCGCACGTTCACCGTCCGCGACGCCGACCCGCTGCGCTGGGGGCTGCTCGCCACCTGGACCGAGCCAGCGGCTGCGGCGGCCTTCGAGGCATCGGCCGTCGCCTGCAGGTGGGAGCGGGACGCGGTGGAGTCCTTCCGCGTCGACCTGCGACCCGTTGCCTCCCGCGGCACGTGGAGCGGTCGTTCGCCCTTCGGCGTGCCGGTGCCGGTCCGCACCGACGGGCCTGTCGCAGCGCTGACGCGCGCTCGGCTGCGGGTCAGCGCCGCGCCCGGCTTCTGGCGCTCGGTGCCACCTGTGTCGGCGGACCTGCGCGAGCGGCCCGGGCTGCGCGCTGCCGTCGGCATCGGGGAGGCGCCGGTGGGGCTGCAGGGCACCTTCAGCCTGTGGGAGTCGGCCGCAGCGCTGTCGCAGTTCGCCCGCGACCCCGCACACGCCGCCGTGGTCGCCCGCACCGAGCCGGAGCGCTGGTACGCCGAGGAGCTGTTCGCCCGCTTCGCCGTCGTCGGCAGCCGCGGCACGCTCGACGGCCGGGACCCGCTGGCGTGACCGTGCAGCTGGTCGAGCTCGACCGCACGCAGCTGGGCGCCAGGGTGGAGGAGGTGCTGGACGTCTACGCGGAGGCGATGGAGGTGCCGCGCGACTCGGCCCGCTCGCGCCGCTCCATCATCGCTGCGCACCTGCAGCGCGGCGGCCTGCGCGCCGTGGTCGCGCTGGACGGGGAGCGGATGGTCGGCGTCGCCTACGGCTATCAGGGGCGGCCGGGCCAGTGGTGGCACGACCAGGTGCAGGAGGCGCTCACGCCGCAGCAGGCCCAGGAGTGGCTGGACGGCGCGTTCGAGGTGTGCGAGCTGCACGTCCGGCCCGCGCTGCACGGGACGGGCATCGGCAGGGACCTGCTCGCCGCGCTCCTGGCCGGACTGGACTGCCGCACGGCTGTGCTCACCACCCCGGACGTGGAGACGCGGGCACGCCGCTTCTACCGCGACGGCGGGTGGGTGGACCTGCGCCGCGACCTGCGCTTCCCGGGCGACCCGAGGACGTTCGCGGTGCTCGGACTCCGCCTAGGGTCTGAGGCGTGACAGACAGGGCCGTGGTGGTCGGTGCCGGCCACAACGGCCTGGTCGCGGCCTGCTACCTCGCCAGGGCCGGGCTGGACGTCGAGGTGGTCGAGCGCGACTCCGTCGTCGGCGGCGCGGTCAGCACCGTCGAGCGCTTCCCCGGCTACCGGATGGACCGCGGCTCCAGCGCGCACATCATGGTCCGGCACACCGGCATCGTGGAGGACCTCGACCCCTGGGGCTTCGCGCCGTTCGGCGAGCAGGGCATCCACTTCTTCGTCGACCTCGA
>JAOPWK010000238.1 GCA_025965735.1 Frankiales bacterium | reverse complement strand
GCGCGTCCCGTGGCCGGCCGCACCCGCCGCGCACGCCTGTCGCTGCGCCGGATCGACCCGTGGTCGGTGTTCGTGTTCTCCCTGGTCGCGGCCGTGTTCCTCGGCGTCGCGCTCATCGTGGCGGTCGCGGTGCTCTACGCCGTGCTCGGCTCGCTGGGCGTCACCAGCTCCCTGAACCAGCTCTTCGCCGAGGTCACGGGCGGCAACGCCACCACGGAGCCGCTGTTCACCGGTGGACGCATCATCGGCGGCGCCACCGTCCTGGCGGCCGTCAACGTCGTGCTGCTCACGCTCCTGGCCACGCTCGGAGCGCTGCTCTACAACGTGTGCTCGTCCTTCACCGGCGGGCTCGAGCTCACCTTCGGGGAGCGCGACTGAGGTGGTGTAGCCTCGTCGACCGTGCCCACGGCACGTCCGGGCCTGTAGCTCAGGCGGTTAGAGCGCATCCCTGATAAGGATGAGGCCGGAGGTTCAAGTCCTCCCAGGCCCACCCGGACACCGATCCACCTTCTGAGGAGAGCGCCATGCGCCGTCCCGCTCTGCTGGTGGCGCTCCTGGGCGCCGTGACCGTGCTGCTGCGGCGCAGGAGCCGCGCCGGCCAGGCGGAGAAGGACCTCTGGACCGAGGCGACAGCCGCACCCGACCTGCGCTAGTCGCGCCGCGCACGGGGCCATAGCTCAACTGGCAGAGCACCGCCTTTGCAAGGCGGGGGTTCGGGGTTCGAGTCCCCGTGGCTCCACCCACGTACGAGATCCTCAGAATTGACCACAGAAACCTGGTCCGTAGGGCTAACGTCCAGCCACCTCTCTGCCGAGGGGCTAGAGACCGAGACGTCCGTCCAGCCAGGGGACGCCCTGCGCTGCCGCCAGCAGAGCCCGTTCTCCACCGGGCGCCAGGAGTCTGCATGCACCCCCCCGCCGCACGGCCGACACGGTCGTCGCTGGGGCGCGCACTCCTCCTGCTGGTCCCCCTCGCCCTGCTGGGCACCGCGCTGCTGGGCCTGCTCGCCCACTCCGCGAGCGCTGCCGACCCGGTGCCCACGCCGAGCCTCACGAGCGGGCCCACCGCCGGGCCATCGACCGTCACGTGGACGTACGACCTGCCCGAGGGCGGCACGACCGACCCGGTGCAGGTGACGGAGCCGGCCACCGGCACCGTGACCATCAAGACCAGCTACACGAGCGAGTGCTCCTTCACGACGCCGACGTCAGCCGGCGCCTACACGGCAAGCGCCCCCTGCAACACCCCCTCCGGAACTGAGCTCGCCTACACCGGCTCGGTCACCACCGACGGCACGTACGCGCTGTCAGTGCGGACGGTCGAGCTGGAGGAGAGCACCTTCACGCCGGACGCCGGTGGGCAGGCGTCGACCACTGCGGAGACGTACCGCAGCGAGCCCGTCACCTCGACCTACGTCTACGACGGCAACGCACCGGTGCTGACCCTGGGGCCGGACCAGTCGGGTGCCAGCCGCGCCCCGACTTTCCCGGTGTCGTTGCAGGACGCGACCTCGAGCTCGTTCACCTGCGCTGTCAGCGCAGGCACGTGCACCACCGACGGCAACGGCGTCACCCTGGACCTGGCGGGCGTGCAGGACGGGACGTACACGGTGACGGTCACGGCGACCGATGACGGCAACCGGACCACGTCCGTCACCTCCCGCTACACGCTCGACGCGTTCAGCGTCACGGTCGTCGGTCCCGCCACCGGCCGCGTCTCGGATGCCACCTACGCGTTCACGGGATCAGCCGTCACAGGTTCCACGTGCAACATCAGCGGTCCGGGCACGGCGTCCGTCGGCTGCGGCACCTCCGGCTTCACCGCCGGGCTGCCCAGCACGGCGACGACCGGCAGCACCTACACGATGACCGTGACGGTGACCGACGCCCTCGGCAACAGCCAGCAGATCGTGCAGAGCTACCTGCTGGACAACGTCGCGCAGCTGGCGGTCGCCACGCCGGCCAACCCGAGTGCGGACACCAGGCCGCGGTGGGTCATCAGCGCCGAGGCCGGCAGCACCGTCACCTGCCAGCTCAGCGACGGCCAGGAGGTCCTCGTCGACGCCGGGGAGTGCAGCCCCGCCGGCTTCCAGGCCTCAGCGCTGACCGGTGCCAGCGGCACCTCGTACGTGCTGACGGTCACCTCCACCGACGCGCGCGGCAACACGGCCACCGTGGTCGCTACCCCGTACGTCCTGGACACCGACCCGGCCGCGCTGACGCTGACCCCCGGGCAGGGCGCTCGCGACGACGTGCGCCTCCCGTCCTGGGCCTTCACCGGTGACACCTTCACCAACGCAACGTGCGTCCTGACGCGGTCCGACGGCGTCCGGGTCTTCGACGGCGCGTGCCCCAGCAACGCGGGCTTCACCGCGCCGAGCCTCACGGTGGACACCTCCTACACGCTGACGGTGTCGGCGAGGGACGCGGCTGGCAACCCGGTGGAGGCGACGGCGACCTACGTCCTCGACACGACGGCACCCCGCGCGGAGGCGTTCTCTCCCGCTGTGACCGGGAGCAGCACGACCCCCACCTTCACCTTCACCTTCGAGCCCGGTGCGGCCGGCGTCACCTGCTCGCTGACCGGTCCTGCCACGCGCACCGGCGCGTGCACGGTGAAGCTCGACGAGGGGACGGGCAGCTTCACGCCCGACCCGGCGCTGCTCACCAGCGAGGGCGGCCAGTACACCTTCACGATCACGGTCACGGACGTCGCGGGCAACCGTGCCACCAGCGCGCCAGTCACCTATCTGCTGGACACGACGCCGCCGGCCGCCAACGCGACGGCGCCCGCCGTGACAGGTAACGACCGGACCCCGGTCTTCCGGTTCACCTCCGAGCCGGGCGCGGCAAGCGTCACCTGCCAACTGCTTGTCGACGCAAGCACTTCTGTCGCAGGCACGTGCAGCACCCTGGCGGACGGCACCGGGACCTTCACGCCGTCGGCAGCGCTGCCGCTGAGCGACGGGGCGCAGTACCGCTTCACGATCACGGTCACCGACGCCGCGGGCAACAGCGCCACCAGTGCTGCCGCGACCTACCTGCTCGACACCACCGCCCCAGCGGTCGCCGCGGCCTCACCGGCCCCGACCGGCAACAACGCGCGGCCCACCTTCCGCTTCACCTTCGACGAGGCGACCACGCTCACGTGCTCCCTCATCGGTGACACCAGCGGCGTGCGGACCGGGAACTGCACCTTCGACCGCAGCACCGGGACGGGCACCTTCACCCCGTCGGCGGATCTGCCGGCCACCCCCGGCGAGAGCTACACCTTCAGCGTCACGGTCACGGACGCTGCCGGTAACCCCGCCACCGCGACCGCGACGTACGTCCTGGACACGACGGCACCGACGGCCGCGGCCGTCCCCCCAGCGGCGCGTAGCAACGACACGACGCCGATCTTCACGTTCACCTTCGGCCCGGGGACCACCGCCGTCACCTGCGCACTGGTGGGGCCGGTCACCCGCACGACCACGTGCGACGTGGACCTGGCAGCCGGTCGCGGCACGTTCACACCGGCGCAGGCTCTGCCGGGCGCCGACGGAGCGGAGTACGTCTTCACCGTCACGGCAACGGACGCGGCCGGCAACAGCACGACCAGCACCGGTGTCACGTATGTGCTGGACACGACCGGCCCGGCAGCCGCGGCTCTGTCCCCCGCCGTCACGGGCAAGGACCGCAACCCGGTCTTCCGCTTCAGCTTCGAGGCCGGCGCGCAGAGCGTCACCTGCCAGCTCCTGGACGCGGACGACCAGGAGGTCGCCGGCACGTGCTCGCCCGCCCTGGCCGACGGGAGCGGGACGTTCACCCCCTCGGCGTCGCTCCCGCTGAGCGACGGCGCCCTGTACCGCTTCACGATCACCGTCGTCGACACGGCCGGAAACAGCGCGACCAGCACCGCGGCGACCTACCTGCTCGACACGACGGCTCCCGCGGTCTCCGCCACCTCGCCGGCGGTCACCGGTACCGACACCACTCCCACCTTCGGCTTCACGTTCGAAGACGGCGCCACGGTGACGTGCTCCCTCGTCGGAACCGTCAGCGGCGACCGTCCGGGGACCTGCAGCCTCGACCGCAGCACGGGTACCGGGACCTTCACCCCGGCGGCAGCGCTGCCGGCCACCACCGGCGAGACCTACCTGTTCACGGTGTCCGTGACGGACGCCGCGGGCAATGCGCGCACGGCGACGGCGACCTACCGCCTAGACACGACGGCGCCGGCCGCGACGGCAACCTCGCCCGCGGTGACGAGCAACGACCGCACGCCGATCTTCGCCTTCACCTTCGAGCCGGGTGCGCGGTCCGTCACCTGCGCGCTGCGGAACAGCGCGGGGCAGCTCGTCGCCGGCACCTGCACCCGTGACCTGGCGGCCGGCAGCGGGACGTTCTCGCCAGCCGCACCGCTGCCGCCGAGCGACGGCGAGCAGTACGTCTTCACGATCATCGTGACCGACACCGCGGGCAACACCAGCACGAGTGCGGGTGCCCAGTACCTGCTGGACACCACGGTGCCCGCGGTCACCGCCACCTCGCCGGCGGCCGAGGACGACGAGCGGTCGCCGACCTTCACCTT
The DNA here is from genome assembly GCA_025965735.1 of Frankiales bacterium. GTDB lineage: Bacteria > Actinomycetota > Actinomycetes > Mycobacteriales > SCTD01 > SCTD01. The sequence continues at coordinate 7,342 of JAOPWK010000238.1, read as the reverse complement.
CACCTTCGAGCCGGGCGCCAGGTCCGCCACCTGCGTGCTCGTGAACGGTGCGGGCGCCGCCGTGGCCGGCACCTGCACCCGCGACGTGGCCCTGGGCACCGGCTCCTTCACCCCGAGCGCGCCCCTGCCACCCACGACGGGGGAGACCTACGTCTTCACCGTCACGGTCAGCGACCAGGCGGGCAACGCGGCGAGCTCGAGCGCGACCTACCGGCTGGACACGATCGCGGAGCTGGCGGCCGGTACGGCGCCGGTCAGCCCGGGCAAGGAGACCCGGCCGACGTGGACGTTCACGTCCGAGGCGGGTCCGGGGGTGACGGTGACGTGCCGTCTGAGCACCAGCGCGGGTGTGGTGTCGGACGGGCCGTGCACGACATCGGGGAGCTTCACCCCGGCGACGGAGCTGCCCGCGACGAGCGGCACGACGTACACGCTGGTCGTGACGGTCGTGGACGCCCTCGGCAACCGCAGCACGCTGACGCTGCCGACCTACCGGCTGGACACGATCGCGGAGCTCACCGTGACGCGGCCGCCGTCCCCGAGCAACGACACCACGCCCACCTGGACCCTCACGCCCGAGACCGGTGGCAGCGCGTCGTGCCTGCTCGTCGGGCCGGGCGCTCCCGCGGCGGCGACCGACTGCAGCGCCGGGACCTTCACCCCTCCTGCCCTGCCGGCCACGCCGGGCGCCGACTACGTCCTGACCGTCACGGTCACGGACGTGCTGGGGAACGTCACCTCCTACGAGCAGCCGGTCTTCCGGCTCGACACGACCCTGCCGGTCGCCACCATCAGCGTGCCCGCCAGCCCGTCGCGACAGGTCAGCGTCACGTGGACCGTCGCCTCCGACGAGGCGCTGAAGAGCGCCACCTGCGAGCTGCGCAGGAACGGCGTCGTCATCAGCACGCTGGCCAACTGCCCCGGCAGCACGACGGCGTCGCTGCCCGGCGACGGGCGCTACGACCTCGTCGTCACGCTGATCGACCTGGCCGGCAACAGCAGCACGACCACCAGCGCGATCCTGATCCACGACGCGACGGTCCCGACCGCCCCGGTGCTGTCGCCGACGCACACGACGACCAACCGCACCACCGCCACCTGGACCGTCACGGGTGAGGGCGGGACGTCCGTCACCACCTGCCGCGTCACCCGCGGTGGCACCGTCATCCAGAACTGGACCACCTGCTCCGGCACCTTCAGCGTGGCGCTCCCGTCCGACGGTGAGTACCTGCTGGAAGCCGTCAGCACCGACCCCGTCGGGCCCGGCGCGACGAGCACCGCCACCTACCTGCTGGACACCGTCGCTCCCACCGCTCCGAGCGTGCGGGGGCCGACCGGGCCGGCACAGGGCCGCACCCCCACCTGGACCGTCGTCACCGAGTCCGGCACGAGCACGCAGTGCCGGCTCGTCCGCGGCGGCACGGTCGTGAGCGACTGGGGCGACTGCAGCGGTGGCTTCACCGCAGCGCTGGACGGACTGCCGGACGGCGCCTACGTGCTCGAGTCGCGAGCGACCGACGCCGCCCAGAACGTCGGCCCAGTAGGCGCTTCCGCGCCGTACGTGCTGGACACGACCGCGCCGCTCGCGGTCGTCGTCAGCGGACCGAGCGGGCCGTCACAGCTGCGCACGCCGGGTTTCACGTGGAGCGGCGAGGCCGGCGCCCGCGCCGAGTGCCAGCTCTCCCGGGACGGCACGGTCGTGGGCGGCTGGGTCGCCTGCAGCTCCGGGTACGCGCCCGTGCTCGACCGTGACGGCACCTGGACGGTGACGGTGCGGCTGACCGACGCGGCCGGCAACGTGAGTGAGACCGCCGTGTCCGGCGGCTACCTCCTCGACACGACCGCGCCGGCCACACCCGTGGTGACGCCGCCGAAGACGCCGGGCCGCGATCTGGCGCCGAGCTGGGGCGCCGTCGTCGAGGGCGGCACCAGCCTCGAGTGCCGCCTCACCGGTGCGGACGGCGTCGTCGCCGACTGGGCCGCCTGCACGCTGCCGCTGACCACGTCCCTCACCGGACGTCCGGACGGCGCGTACGTGCTCGAGGTCCGTGCCACGGACGCGGCCGGGAACGTGAGCCCGGTCGGCACCGGCACGTACGTGCTGGACACGGTCGCGCCCGCCGCCGCCGTCGTCACCTCGCCGGTCGGGCCAGGACGCACCCGCACCCCCTCCTTCACGTTCACCACCGAGACCGGCGCCACCACCCGGTGCCGTCTCACCTCCGGCAGCACGCTCATCAGCGACTTCGCACCGTGCACCAGCCCGGCGGCGCTGAACCTCGCGGACCTGCCGGACGGCACGTACACGCTGACCGTCCGCGTCACCGACGCCGCCGGCAACCCCGGCCCCGCGGCCACCGGCACGTACGTCCTGGACACCACGGCGCCGGCGGCACCGGTGCTGATGCTCGCGCCCGCGTCCCCGTCGCCGGCCCGCAGCGTCACGTGGGCCTTCACCTACGAGCCCGGCAGCACGCTCGTCTGCCGGCTCACCTTCCCGACCGGGGCCGTCCGCGAGATCAGCGGCTGCACCAGCCCGCTGACCGTCGACCTCGCCGGCCTGCCGGACGGCAGCTACACGCTGACCGTGCGGGCGGTGGACGCCGCGGGCAACCTGGGCGCCGTCCTGACCGACGTGCACGTCATCGACAGCGCAGCGCTGGCGCCCCCGACGGTCACCGGCCCGGCGACGCCGGCCAGCACCCGCACGCCGCGCTGGACGATCACCGGCACGGGCACCGAGTGCCGCCTCAGCCGCGGCACCACGGTGCTGCGCGACTGGGCGGCGTGCAGCGGCAGCTTCACCGCCGACCTGTTCGGGCAGCCGGACGGCTCGTACGTGCTCTCGGTGCGCAGCAAGGACGCCGCCGGCGCCGTGTCGGCCTCGGTGCAGAGCCACTACGTGCTGGACACGACGGCCCCCGGTGCCGCCACCGTCGTCGCGCCGCCGACGCCGTCGACCAACCGGATGCCGACCTGGACCATTGCCAGCGGCGAGCTGGGCGCCACGGCCGAGTGCCGGGTGCTGGTGTTCGGCTCGGTGCTGCTCGACTGGCGCAGCTGCGGGGTCAGCCTGGCGGGCACCCCCTACGCGCTGGACCTCACCGGTGCCGGCGACGGCACGTACACGCTGGTCGTGCGACTGACGGACGCGGCCGGCAACCGCAGCACGGTCGAGGCGTCGTCGCCCTACGTGCTGGACACCTCGGCGCCCGTCGCGGTCGGCATCACCGGGCCGCCGTCGCCGGGCAAGGACCTGCGGCCGGTGTGGCTGCTGTCCAGCGGCTCCGGCGCCGTCCTGGAGTGCCGCCTCACCTCCGCCGCCGGCGTCGTCAGCGACTGGGCGCCGTGCACGACGGAGTTCCGCGCCGAGCTGACCGGCCTGCCGGACGGCATCTACACCCTCGCCGTCCGCGCGCTGTCCGCCGCGGGGACACCGGGGCCGGAGACGACGAGCGCGTACGAGCTCAACACGTCGGCACCGGGTGCGCCGACGGCGCTGGCGCTGGCGGGCGGGCTCAAGCCCACCGGCAACAACCGCTCGCCGTCGTGGACCTTCACGCTGCCCAGCGGGACGACCGGTCACTGCCGCGTCGTGCAGGGGACGCGCGTGCTGTTCGACGGTCCGTGCAGCTCGCCGTTCCGGCTCGACCTGTCCGGTGCCGTCGACGGCAGCTACACCCTGACCGTGCGCGCCGTCAGCCCGGCCGGCACGGCTGGGCCCGCCGCCACCTCCACCTACGTCCTGGACACCGAGGCGACGGCGGCGCCGGTCTTCACGCAGGTGCCCGGCACCACGGGCTCGACGCTGGACCCGCAGTGGCGCTTCAGCGTCGCCCGTGGCGCCACCGCACAGTGCCGGCTGCTGTACGGCGGCACCCCGCTCGACGACTGGACGGCCTGCACGTCGCCCTTCACCGCGCAGCTCACCGGACGGCCCGACGGCCGGTACGTGCTGCAGGTCCGCGCGGTGGACGCCGCCGGCAACGCCAGCGCACCGGTGTCGAACCAGTACGACCTGGACCGCACGGCGGCGCCCGTCCCGACCTTCACCACGACGCCGCCGGCCACCGGGTCCGACCGCACCGTCCGCTGGTCGTTCACCGGTCCGGAGGGCACGAGGCTGGAGTGCCGCGTGGTGGGCCCGGACGGCAGCGCCACCGCGTGGGGCGACTGCGGTGCGCCCGCTGCAGCGCTCCGCCTCAGCGGGCAGGCCCTGCTCGCCGGCGGCAGCTACGTCCTCGACCTGGCCGGTCGCGGCGACGGGCTGTACACGCTCGAGGTCCGCACGGTGGAGGCCGACGGCCGCCGTGGCGCCGCCGCCTCCACCGGGTACCGCCTGGACACCCGCCTGCCGGACATGCCGTCGTTCAGCGACGTTCCGACAGCGACCGGCTCGGACCCCAAGCCGGTGTGGCTGTGGGACCTCGCCTCCGACGAGCTCGTCGAGTGCCGGCTGGTGCGCGTCGGCGGCGGCGCGCTGACGGACTGGCAGGAGTGCGGGGAGTCGCAGTTCGTCGCCGACCTGACGCGGCTGGGCGACGGCGCGTACGCGCTGGAGCTGCGGGTCACCGACGCCGCGGGCAACGTCAGCCCCGTGCGCAGCGCGGCGTACCGCTTCGACACCACGGCGCCGGCGCAGGCGGTCCTCACCAGCCGTCCGCCGGCCGGCGGGTCCGACCGCACCGTCAGCTGGACCTTCGGCCCGGTCGACGGCCGCGCGACCTGCAGCATCACCCGCGACCGCACCCTCGTCCGCGAAGGCGCCTGCTCCGGCCGGTACGACCTCGACCTCGGCGGGCTGCCGGACGGCGTCTACACCTTGACCGTCCGGGTCACCGACGCCGCCGGCAACACCAGCGGAGCCACCGTCGGCACCTACGCGCTGCGCACGGTCGGGCTGCGCGGACCCGTCCGCGTCGACCCGCCGCCGGTCCGCCCGACCGAGCCCCCCGCCCCCGGCGACGGCCCCCCGACCGGCCCCGGCCGGGGAGGCACGGGTGTCGTCGGACCTGCTCCGTCGCAAGGCTCAGGACCGGGGACCGGCGTGCCGACGCAGTCTGCAGAGGACGACGTGGTGCGTGCCTCCGAGGTCCGCCCCGCTCCCGCGGCCCCCGGTGGCACGACGGGCAAGGCCGCTCCGGCCGAGCCCGCCCCGAAGCCCTCCGGGAGCAACCCGCTCCTGCCGCGTGCCCTGCCCGTCGAGGACGTCCCGGACGTCCTGCGCGAGCTGGTCACCGGTACCGCCACCAAGCCGACCCTGCCCCTGGCGCTGCTGGCGATCGTGATCCTGTTCCTGCTGGCTCAGAACCGCATCGACCGCCGCGACCCCAAGCTGGCCGCAGCACCCGTCGAGGCCGAGCCCGAGCTCGACTTCACCGCCTTCGTACGCCGACCTGGGAGTGCCACCTCGTGAGCCCGACCGCCACGCCGGTGAGCGCCTCGCGCGCCGCCAGCCGCAGCACGGACGCCGTGCCGCTGGGGGAGCGCCTGCGCGTCACGCAGCTGCTGCGCCTCGCGGCCATCGGCCTGCTGCTCCTGTGCGCGGTGCTGGCGGACGAGTCGCTGACGCCGGTCGTCGACGGCAGCCCCGCCCCGGACTTCAAGGACACCGCCGTCGCGGCGACGCTCATCTACGCCTTGGTCGTCGCGCTCGCCGAGGGCCTGTCACGACTGCTGCCCGGGCGCAAGGTCCTGGTGTTCTCGGTGATGCTCATCGTGGACGGCATCTGGCTGGCCTGGGCGTCCTACCTCACCGGTGGCGTCGACAGCCCGGTGCGCTACCTGGTGCTGCTGCACCTCGGCGCCGTCTCCCTGCTGGCGTCGTACCGCACCGGCCTGAAACTGGCGATGTGGCACTCGCTGCTCGTCTTCGGCACCTACAACGCCCAGCTCCCGCCCGACGGCGCCTCCGAGGGCGTGCTGCCGGCGACCTCCGGCGTCGTGGGCGACGCGGTGGAGCAGGGCCAGGAGCTGGCCGTCTTCATCACCGTCCTGTGGCTCGTGGCCATCTCCACCTCCGCGCTGTCGGCGATCAACGAGCGCGAGCTGCGCCGCCGCCGCGGTGACCTCGAGGCGCTCACCGACCTGGCCGAGTCGCTGGAGCGCGCGGTCGACAGCAGCAACATCGCCCGCTCCCTGCTCGACTCCGTCATCGACACCTTCGGCTTCCCTCGCGGCGTGGTGCTGGCGGGTCCCGAGGGGCAGCTGCCGGTGCTGGCCTCCTACGGCCTGGACGAGCTGACCGCGCGCCGCCCCGGCCGCCCCGGTCGCAGCGCCGTCGTCGACGAGGCGCACCGCACCCACTCGACGCTGCTCGTCCGCAGCCTCGACGCCGAGTCCGACCCGTGGTTGAGCTCGCTGCTGCCCGACGCCGAGAACCTCGTCGTCGTACCGCTGTCGGCCGAGGGCCGCCCGCTCGGCGCGCTGGTCCTCGAGCAGTCCGACCTGTCCGGCGGCCGCATCCAGCGCCGCGTGGTCTCCGGCCTGGAGCGGTCTGCCTCGTACGCCGCTCTCGCCCTGCGCAACGCCTGGCTGCTCGAGCAGGTGCAGCGCCTAGCCGCCACCGACGGCCTCACCAAGATCGCCAACCGGCGCACCTTCGAGGCGACGCTCGAGCGCGAGGTCGCCCGCGCCACCCGCAGCGCCGAGCACGTCAGCCTGGTCATGGTCGACATCGACCACTTCAAGTCGCTCAACGACACGCACGGGCACCAGGCGGGCGACGAGGTGCTGCGCAACGTGGCCGCCGCGCTGGCCATCGAGTGCCGCGACTTCGACACCCCGGCCCGCTACGGCGGCGAGGAGTTCGCGATCGTGCTGCCCGGCTGCGGGCCGGAGGAGGCGATGAAGATCGCCGAGCGGCTGCGCGGCTCCGTCGCCGCCGCACCCTCGATCGTGCCGATCACGGCCAGCGCCGGCGTCGCGACCTTCCCCGGTCACGCGGGTGACGCCGACACCCTGGTCCGGGCTGCGGACGACGCGCTGTACGAGAGCAAGCGGGCGGGCCGCAACCGCACCACCGCCTCGCAGGGCGTCCCGCCGGAGGCCCAGGTCGACGCGCTGTTGCGCCGTGCGGTCTACCAGCGGCTCGGTCGTCTGCCCGCCGAGGAGACGGCGGACGACGCGGCACCTGCTCCGCGCGCCCCCAGCACGAGCTAGACCGAGGGCTGCTCCACCGGGCGGTCCACGACCGCCTCCAGGTCCGCCGGGTCCTGCGCGTCCGGTGCGTCCCGGCCGACCAGCAGCCGGCCGACCAGCAGCGCGACACCCGCTCCTGCGGCCGCGCCGAGCACCGCCGCGCCGACGGCCCACGGCCAGCGGGGGACGGCGACCGGCGGAC
>JAOPWK010000185.1 GCA_025965735.1 Frankiales bacterium | reverse complement strand
GCGCACCGTCTTGCCGACGTGCAGCAGGACGGCCATGGCCGCCATGCCCATGGCGCCGGCGGTGAACTGCGCAGCCTGACGCACGACCAGCTCCGCCTTGCCCTGCTGCGCCGGCTCGGGCCGCTCGAGGGTGGCCACGCCACCGCCGCCGTCCTGCTTGAGCGCCTCGACGCGCGAGCCGCCGCGGTCCGCGGGCGCCTGCGCCGACGTCGAGCCGCGCCCCTCCGGCACGTCCTGCGACGGCGTCATGCCCTGCACGGCCGCAGCCAGCGGGCTCGGGGCTCCCTCCTCCTGCAGGTTGGGCGGGTCGTCCGGGTCGTTGTCGGCGAACTCCGTCGGGATGCCGGCCTTGATGGCCGTCTCGGCGTTGGCGGTGCCGGACGGCTCGATGTCGGAGTCGTAGGGCGCGGTGACGACCCACGCCGCGCAGATGAGCAGCATCCGGCTGACGATGTTGATCCACACCAGCAGGCCGACGACGACGGCGAAGCTGCCGTACAGCGGGTTCTCGGTCGTCCGCTCGATGTAGAAGGCACCGACCCGCTTGAGCAGCTCGAACAGCACGGCAGCCAGCAGCGCGCCCTTGATGACCCGGCGGAACGGCGACTGCACCTTGGGCAGCCGCCAGAACAGGAACAGGAACAGCCCGGCGCTGGTGAGCAGGCCGAGCACCACGCCGAGCAGCCACGTGGCGGCCGTGGCCACCGGCTTGTCGTCCAGCCTGACCGTCTCGAGCAGGAAGTCCGAGGCCGCGCCGGTGGCAGCCGAGATCGCGATCGACAGCAGGATCGTCACGCCGAGACCGACCAGGATGACGACGTCCTTGGCCTTCTTGACCAGGAAGTTGCCCTCCTTGACGTTGTGGTGCCAGATGGCGCGGATCGCCTCGCGCAGCGCATCCACCCAGCCGAGGCCGGAGTACAGCAGCCCCACCAGGCCGATCGCGCCGGCCGCTCCGGCCTTGCGGTTGTCGCTGAGGATCTCCTCGAGGCCGAGCTGCTCCGCGAGCCCCGGCGCGTACGCGTTCACCTCGCGCACCACGGTGCCCACGGCCTCGTCGCCCAGGACGTAGGACAGGATCGAGGTGGCCAGCGCGAGGATCGGGAAGAAGCTCAGGAACCCGAAGAAGGTGACCGCAGCGGCCTGCCGGTCACCCGCATCGGCCTGGTATCGCCCGAACGCGCGGAGGGAGTGGTCGACGAACGGTCGCTTCTGGCGCACGCCGGCGAGGACGGCCTTGGGGCTGGGCATGACGCGCCCCTACCCGGCTCCGCTCGCACGCAACGCGGCGTGGATCACCGCCGCCGGCGGCTCCGCCGGACCGGGCAGGCCGCCGCCGCCGAACGGGAAGTCCCGCTGCGGCCGCCAGACCCCCTCGCGGTCCTGCTCGAACAGAGTGAAGCCCCACACCTCGAAGACCGCCTCGTAGTCCTTGAGGCTCTCGAAGGCGCGGTCCAGCGCCTCCTCCCCCAGGTCGTGGGCGACGGTGACGTGCGGGTGGTACGGGAAGCTCAGCTCCCGCGCCAGCGGTCCGGAGCGGACCTTGCTCTCCACCCGCTCGCAGTTGGCGATGCCCCCGACCAGCGGGACGAACACCACCGGCGAGACGGGGCGGAAGCTCGCGGAGCCGCGCAGGTGCATGGTGAAGCCGCGCTCGGAGGCGGCCACCTCGCGCAGGTGCTCCTCGACCTCCTCGAGGGCGCTCTCGTGCAGATTGGTCGGCGGGAGCAGCGTGACGTGCGGCGGGATCCCGGCGGCGTTCGGGTCCCCGAAGCGCTCGCGCCAGCCCTGCAGCTCCCCGGTGTACGGCTCCGGGATGCCGAAGGCGACGCCGAAGTCGCGCCTCACCTGCCGGCCCTCATGACCGGGGCGCCAGCAGCCCGACGCGCTCGCGCACCGCGGTCATCGTCTCCAGCGCCACCGCCCGCGCGCGCTCGGCACCGGTGGCCAGCACCCGGTCCAGCTCGGCGGGGTCGGCGACGAGCTCGGCGTAGCGCGCGCGCACCGGCGCGAACAGCTCGACGACGGCCTCGGCGACGTCGCCCTTGAAGTCGCCGTAGCCCTTGCCGTCGTAGGCCTCCTCCAGCTCGGGCACGGCCTTGCCGGTGCACACCGCCAGGATCGTCAGCAGGTTGGTGATGCCGGGCTTGTCCTCGCCTGCGCGCACCTCGCGGCCGGCGTCGGTGACGGCGCTCTTGACCTTCTTGGTGATGGCCTTGGGCTCGTCGAGGACCCAGACCGTGCCATTGCCGCCGATGCTCTTGCTCATCTTGCGGGTCGGGTCCTGCAGGTCCTTGATGCGCTCGCCGGCCCTGCCCGCGTAGGCGCCGGGGAGCGTGAAGGTGTCGCCGTAGCGGGCGTTGAAGCGCTGCGCCAGGTCGCGGGTGAGCTCGAGGTGCTGGCGCTGGTCCTCGCCGATCGGCACCGAGTCCGCCTGGTACATCAGGATGTCGGCCGCCTGGAGGACCGGGTAGGTGAACAGGCCGACGGTGCCGCCGCCCTTCTCCTTGAACTGCGTCATCCGGCTGGCCTCGCCGAAGCCGGTGAGGCAGCCGAGGATCCAGCCCAGCTCGGCGTGCTCGGCGACGTGGCTCTGCGCGAAGACCGTGCTCCGCTGCGGGTCCACGCCGAGGGCGAGCAGCTGCGCGACGGCGTTGCGGGTGCGCTCGCGGAGCTTGTCCGGCTCCGGCGCCTCGGTCAGCGCGTGCAGGTCGGCGAGGAAGAAGTAGCAGTCGTTCTCGTCCTGCATGGCAGCCCAGTGCCGGACGGCCCCGACGTAGTTGCCGAGCTGGAAGCTGTCGCCTGTCGGCCGGATGCCCGACAGCACGCGGGACCTGGCGGAGCGGGGCGCGGACATGAGCTGCATCCTGTCACCGTGTGGGACGTCGCGGTCGTGGGGGCGGGGCCGGCCGGAGCGGCCGCCG
>JAOPWK010000088.1 GCA_025965735.1 Frankiales bacterium | reverse complement strand
GGCGCCGTCAGGCCGCGGGTGTCGGCGGCAAAGCGCTGTGCGCCTCGAGCGCGAGTGCACCTGCAGCGCGCTGTCGCCGGACCGCCATCCCTCGCCCAGCAGCTGGCTGATCCGGGTGAGCCGCTGGTACAGCGTGTTGACGTGCACGTAGAGCTCGGCCGCGGTGCGCGTGTAGCGCGCCGGCCGCGGAGCAGGTCGCGGCCGCCACGAGCGGCGAGGCCGTGGTCGTCGACCTGGCCGACGCGCAGGCCGTCGGTCGCCTGTGCGGGCCGGGCGGCCCGGTGGAGGGGGCCGACATCGTGGTCAACAAGGCCGGGCTGCAGCACGTCGCGCCGTTGGAGGACTTCCCGCCGGAGCGCCGGCTGCAGCCGCTCCAACCGACCGGTCGTCCAGCCGGCGGCGACGGTGGTCTCCACCGGTTCGACGCTATCCAGCCGGACCTGGCGGAAGGAGGGTGCAGCGCGCAGCCGCCCGGCGGTACTCGCTCCGGATGGTCACACAGCACTAGGGACCGGGGGCTCGACCGGTGGAGGGCTCGGGCGTGCTGACCGTGACGTCCCGCTCCGAGGCCCTGCCGGCGACGCTCCCGCCCTGGTGGGCGCCTCGCTCCAGCTGCTCGTGCGCGCCGACGAGGCCGCGGTGCGCGCCGCCGACACGACCGAGCGCCTGCGCGCGTCAGCGGGGCTGCTGCCCATGCCGCGCCGGGCGCACGACGAGCTGTAGGAGAGCGCCGTAGCCTGGTCGGGGTGAGCGCGCCGACCCTCCTCCGCCTGGACACCCGCTTCGCCCGGGAGCTGCCGGAGATGGCAGTCCGGTGGCAGGCCGAGCCGGCTCCCGACCCGCAGCTGCTCGTGCTGAACGTCCCGCTGGCCGAGCAGCTCGGCCTGGACCCGGACTGGCTGCGCAGCCCCGAGGGGGTGCGTCTGCTCGTCGGCCTGCACGTCCCCGAGGGCGCGACGCCGGTGGCGCAGGCCTACGCCGGCCACCAGTTCGGCGGCTTCAACCCGCGCCTGGGCGACGGACGAGCGCTGCTACTCGGGGAGCTGTCCGTCTCGGACGGCTCGGTCCGCGACCTGCACCTCAAGGGCTCAGGGCGCACGCCGTTCGCGCGCGGCGGCGACGGCCTCGCCGCGGTCGGGCCGATGCTGCGCGAGCACGTCGTCAGCGAGGGGATGCACGCCCTCGGCATCCCGACCACCCGCTCGCTGGCCGTCGTCGCGACGGGCCGCCCGGTGCGGCGTGAGACGATGCTTCCCGGCGCGGTGCTCGCCCGTACCGCCAGCAGCCACCTGCGCGTCGGCAGCTTCCAGTTCGCCCGCGCCACAGGCGATCTCGGGCTGCTGCAGCGACTCGCCGACCACGCGATCGACCGCCACCACGGCGCCGCTGCGCAGGCCGAGCACCGCTACGTCGCGCTGTTCGACGCGGTGGTCACCGCACAGGCGGACCTGCTCGCGCAGTGGATGCTCGTCGGCTTCGTGCACGGCGTGATGAACACCGACAACACGACGATCTCCGGCGAGACGATCGACTACGGGCCGTGCGCGTTCATGGAGTCCTACGACCCCGCCACGGTGTTCAGCTCCATCGACGAGACCGGCCGCTACGCCTACGGCAACCAGCCGCTGCTCGCCGAGTGGAACCTCGCCCGCCTGGCGGAGGCGATGCTCCCCCTGTTCGCCGAGGACGAGGAGCAGGCCGTCGCGCTGGCGAGCGCCTCCCTCGAGCGGTTCCGGCCGCAGTACGCCGCCGCCTGGTCCACCGGGATGTCCGCGAAGCTCGGGGTGGCCTCCGCACCGGACGAGCTCGTGCAGGAGCTGATGGTGCTGCTGCAGGCCAACCACGTCGACCTGACCTCGTTCTTCCGGCGACTGAGCACGGCCGCCCGCGGCGACGCCGAGCCCGCGCGCAGCCTGGTGCTGGACCTTGCCGGCTTCGACGCCTGGTGCGCGCGTTGGCTGGCCCTCGGGCCGGACGCGGACGCGATGGACCGGGTCAACCCGGTGTACGTCCCGCGCAACCACCTCGTGGAGGAGGCGCTGGAGGCAGGGACGGCGGGCGACCTCGCGCCGCTGCACCGGCTGCTGGAGGCGGTGGGCTCGCCCTACGAGGAGCGGGCCGGGCTGGAGCGCTACGCCGAGCCGGCGCCGCAGGACTTCGGGGCGTACCGCACCTTCTGCGGTACCTGACCCTCAGCCGTTGGCGCACTCCGAGCCGCAGCAGCAGGCGTTGCAGGCCAGGTTGGCGCAGCAGTTGCAGGCCAGGCACTGCCCGAAGGACGGGCCGGTGCTGCGGTAGTAGCCGCGGCTCGGCGGGAAGTAGCCGTAGACGTCGTAGCCGCCGCGGGGGCGAGCAGCGTCAGCGCGGCGAGGGAAGCCAGCGCGCCGCTGCCCCTGCGCTGGACCGGCACCTCCGGCGCCGGGAACGCACAGCCACCGCTGCCCGCAGCTCCTTGCCGAGCAGCACGTCCACCAGCGCCCGGTCCACCAGATCGGCCCGCTGCACGGCCTTCTGGGCGTCGGCGGCCAGCCGGTCGGTCAGCCGGCGCGCCTCGGCAGCCGGGGTGCCGGTCGCGGCCAGCGGGTTGAAGCGGGTGCGCGAACAGCGCAGCCACGGCCTCGCCGGAGGAGTCAGCAGGTCCTCCAGCGTCGTCGCCTCCCGCTCTGCCCGCGCGGCCCGGGCCGGCGCCGCCAGGCATCCGCGTCATGGGAGAGGGGCCGTTCGCACGCCGGCCGGGTGACCCGCGCCGGCGAGGCTCGCGCGCGTCTGCACCTGCGCAGCGGACGGGGGGCCAATCTGGCTTGCTCCGGCGGCACGCACGAGCGCGTTCATCGTCCGGGTGCCCCTCGAGGGAGAGGGCCTGGCCGGTCGGGACATGCGGCTCTGCCGCCCGGGACGGCGGCTCGTCACTGTCGATGTCCACGGCGAGGGACGGTCCCGGACCGGGAGAGGGAGTCATGACGATCGTGCAGGACCAGCTCGCGGTTGCAGGCACCGCGACGGGCCGGCGCAGCACCTGGGCGCTGTGGGGGACGGCCGCCGGGATGAGCGGCCTGATCGCCAACATCGTTGCGCAGTCCTCGGTGACCGAGGACCAGCGGGCCGGCGGCTTCGAGGCAGCCTTCAGCTCGCTGGAGCGCGGCCCGTACCACCTGGCGGCGATGGCCGGCTTCGCTGCCGTCGCCTGCCTGCTGATGCTCGCGGCGGGGTTCCGCCGTTGGGCTGACGAGCAGCCGTCGCGGTCGTTGGCGCTGCGAGCGCTGCCGCTGGCGCTCGTCGCCTCGGCAGGCGCGCTGGTCGCCGCGTACGGCATCAAGGGGCAGCTGGCGTCGTACCTCGACGGGGGCTTCAACGAGGGTGCGTACCCGGACTCCGAGCTGTACGTCTACTTCCTGCTGGACGACCTGGCGGGCTTCACCGGCTGGTGGGGCGTCGCCGTCGCGATGGGGTGCCTGGCCTGGGTGGCCTTCCGGGAGCGCCTGGTCCCGCGCTGGATCGGCGTCGTCGCCGGCATCGCGCTGGCTGCGCCCGTCGGGTTCCTGCTGGCCTTCGGCTTCACCGGCTTCTCCGGTGTCATCTGTCCGCTGGCGCTGCTCGTCGTCGCGACGGGGCTGGCGCTGCGCCGCGGCTGAGCATGCAGCAGGTGCGTCAGCCGCCGAGGCCGTGGTCCCTTGCGAGGGCCACGGCCTCGGCGCGCGTGGCCACGGCGAGCTTGGCCAGCACGATCGAGACGTTGTTGCGGACGGTCTTCTCGCTGAGCCCGAGGTGGCGACCGACCCGGCCGTTGTCGTAGCCGCGCGCCACCAGGGTGAGCACCTCCAGCTCGCGTGAGGTGAGCTGCGGGAACGGCTTCGCGTCCGTGGGCGCGCTGCCTACCGCGGCGGCGAGCACCTGCCCGCTGATGCGCGCGCCGAGCACGCTCTCCCCGCGGGCCACGCTCTCGACCGCGCGGGCGATGTCGGCTCCGGAGGCGTCCTTCACGAGGTAGCCGCGGGCACCCGCCCGCAGCGCCGCAAACACCGAGGCGTCGTCGCTGTCCATCGTCACGACCAGCACGGCCGTGCGAGGGTGCTCGGCGACCACGCGCCGGGTCGCCTCGAGCCCGCCGAGGCCGGGCATGTCCAGGTCCATGAGGACCACGTCGGGGTCGTGCTCCGCGACCGCCACCAGCGCCGCCTCCCCGCTGTCCACGTCCTCGACCACCTCGCACCCGCGGTCGGCGAGCATGGCGACCAGGCCCTCCCGGTAGACCGGGTGGTCGTCGGCGACCACGACGCGGATGCTCACGGCCGCCTCTGCAGAGGCAGGCGTGCGAGGACCCTCGTGCCGCCGTCGGTACCCGGGCCCACGTCGCAGTGCCCGCCCAGCTCCGTGGCCCGCTCCTGCATCGACTGCAGGCCGACTCCGGGCTGGACCGGGACCGGCAGCCCGCCGCCGTCGTCGCGGACATCGACGAGCAGCGCGTCATCGGCAAGCCGCACCGCGACGTGGACCACCCTGGCGCCCGCGTGCCGGAGGGCGTTGGTCACGGCCTCCCCCGCGATGCGGTAAGCGGCGACCTCCAGCTCGCTGGGCAGCAGCGGCAGCGGATCCACCTGCACGGCGACGCGGACGCGGTCATCTTCGTCGGTAGCCAGCCGGCGCAGAGCAGTGGCCAGTCCCTGCTGCTCGACCTCCTCGGGCCGCAGTCCGTCGACCAGGCGACGCACGTCGCTCACCACACTCAGCAGCCGCTCGCGAGCATGGTCCGCGCGAGCCGCCAGCGCCGGCTCGGACAGGCGCGCGGACAGGGACTCCAGCTGCAGCGCCACGCCCGCCAGCGACGGCCCCACGCCGTCGTGCAGGTCTCGCCGCAGCCGCCGGCGCTCCTGCTCCCGGACCTCGAGCACCTGCGCGTAGCTGCGCTCGAGGTCGAGGTCCAGCCGCTGAGCCGCCAGCAGCGCACCCGCTCGCCGGGCGACGTCGGACAGCGCGGACGCCTCCGCCGGCAGCAGCCGCTCCCGCCGGCTGCGGCGCCCGACCACCAGCGTCCCGAGCCGCCGTCCGGCGTGCTGCACCGGGACGACGTGCGTGCCGACAACCGGCTGTCCCGACCGGCTGACGCTGTCGCCGGCGTCGTCGAGCACCTGCACGAAGGGCAGGCGCAGCGCGCTTCGCACGGCGTCCACCAGCGCGTGCAGCGCCTCCCCCGGGGCCGCGGCCGCGGCCGTGGACTCCCCCACCTGCTGCACCAGGGCGTACGGGTCGCGCCGCGCACCGAACAGCCGGCGGTCGACGAGGCGCTGCAGCCGCGACCGGCCACTGGCTGCCGCCGCGACGACCAGCGCCGCGACGACCGGCCCTGCTCCGTCGCCGCTGCCGTAGCGGGTCGCCACAGCGACGAGCACCACGTAGGCGAGCAACGACGTCCCGGTCAGCAGGGCGTACGCGATCGTCCGGTTGACCACGACCTCGACGTCGAATAAGCCGTGCCGCAGCACCGCCACCGAGACGCTGATCGGGACCAGCGCGAAGCCCGTTGCGAACAGCACCTCACCGGCCTTCTCGCCGAGCGTGAAGTCGCCCACCGTCAGCACGACGCAGCCGATGAGCCCGAGGAGCAGCCACTGCAGCTGTGTGCGCTCGACGCCGGTCGCGGTCCGCTGCCGGCGCAGGAGCCCGGCCACCGCGACCGGGCTGCAGACCAGCCACAGCAGCAGCCCGCTCCCGTACTGCAGGACCGGACCGACGGCAGGGGGCAGCCGCTCGAAGAGCCAGTACGCACCGAGCGGGTTGGAGCCGCCCAGCCCCTCGACGTCCTCGTCCGCCTTGAACATCGCCGTCAGCACGAGGACCGCGAGGAGTCCGAGCACGACCTGCAGGTACCGCCGCCAGGCCGCCGACGGCAGTCGGCCGTCCGGGAAGAGGACCGGCAGCAGCGAGGGCTGCGCCCAGTACGGCACGAACGTCCAGGCGCTGAACCAGATCGCCGCTCCGACCAGCGGCAGCGACCCGGGCTCGGCCAGCGCGATCTCCGACCATTGGTGCGACAGGACGGACACCGACACCAGCGCGGCCGACAGCAGGACCCACCCGGCCGGGTTCCGCGGCCGGTGCCAGAGCACGAGCAGACCGGCGGCCGGGTACATCACCGCCAGCACGACGTCGCCGGCGGCGAGCGGCTGCAGTTCCACCTGGTCGTCCCAGCGCAGGTGCAGCGCCGCCGCCGCCGCCGTCAGCAGGAAGGCCGCGACAGTGACCGCGACGGCCACGGCGCGCAGCTGCAGGTCGGTCCACCGCATGCGCTGATGGTGGCGCACGAACGGCCGCAGGTCATCGAGATGGACCAGCCGCGCTGCCACGTTCCCGCCGACGGTCGAACGCCTGGAGGCCTCCTCCCGGACTGCCTGCCTGGGCCGGTCAGCCGGTCACCGGCCGGCGCTGCCCGCTTTCAACGCCTGAGCCTCGTCGAGCCCTGTTCCCGACGCGAACATGGGGATTCCTCCCCTTGTTCCGGTCAGCCCGCCGGTAGAGGTTCGGTCCAGGCGGTCCGGACGGGCGGCCACGGGAGGGGACTGGCGATGACGATCGACGTAGCCGTGGACAGCGAGCTCAAGGCCAAGCACCGGGCGATGTGGGGGAACGGCGACTACCCGTTGATGGTGGACACCTTCTTGCTCCCCGTGGGCCGACGCTTGGCTGAGGGGGCGGGGGTGGGCCCGGAGGTCCGCGTGCTGGACGTGGCCGCCGGCACCGGCAACGCGGCCATTCCTGCCGCGCAGCGCGGCGCCCACGTGACCACCAGCGACCTGACCCCGGAACTGCTGGCAGCAGGTGCGCGCCGGCCCGACGCCCAGGGGCTGCACATCGACTGGATAGAGGCCGATGCCGAGCACCTGCCGTTCGACGATGCCGCGTACGACGTCGTGATGTCGGCGATCGGGGTGATGTTCGCTCCGCACCACCAGCTGGCCGCCGACGAACTGGTTCGGGTCTGCCGGCCGGGAGGCACGGTCGCCCTGCTCAGCTGGACGCCCGAAGGGATGCTGGGCGACCTGTTCCGGACGATGAAGCCGTTTTCCGCGCCGCCGCCGCCTGGTGCGCAGCCGCCGCCGCTGTGGGGCAGTGAGGAGCACCTGCTCGGGCTGTTCGGGAACCGGGTGGACTTCCACACCCTGAAGCGGGAGACCTTGGAGATCACGGCGTTCCCCCGCGCGCGCGACTACGGCGAGCACTTCAAGGCGTACTACGGCCCGACGATCGCTGTGCGGGCGAACGCTGCGAAGGACGGACGCGCAGAGGAGTTCGACGCGGCGCTGGACCTGTTCTGCGACAGGTGGAACCTCGGGTCGTCTGGGCAGGCGAGGTTCGAGAAGGAGTACCTCCTGGCGGTCGGCACGAGGCACTGACAGCTCTTCTGGACCTTGTCGGCTGCGCCTGACCTGGTGATACTCGCGGCCATGGCCGCGACGCATGGCGACGACGCGCTGTCGGCCGGCCTCGCCGCGCTGGAGCAGGCGGACTGGCTCGGCGCGCGGCTGGCCTTCGACAGGGCGCTGTCCGAGGCGGAGGCGCCGGAGTCGCGCGAGGGCCTCGGGCTGGCTCTTTGGTTCCTCGGCGAGGTGCCGCAAGCGCTCGCCGAGCGGGAGCGGGCTTTCGCCGGCTACGTCGCCGCCGGCCACGGCGACGATGCCGCGCGGATCGCTGTGTGGCTGTCCCACCAGCACCTGCTGGCCGGACGTGCATCCGCGGCTCGCGGCTGGCTGGCCCGCGCCGAGCGCGCGCTGGACGGTCTGCAGGCCAGCTGTCCCGGCCGCGGATGGGTGGCGGTGGAACAGGCGCGGCACGCCCTCGGCCTCCAGGACCAGATCAGGCAGGCCCGCCGCGCAATGCGGATCGGGCGGGCGACGGGGTCGGTCGACCTGGAGGTCTTCGCCCTCAGCCTGCTGGGCCGAGCCGTGCTCGCCTCTGGTCGTCGCGACGAGGGACTGAAGCTGCTGGAGGAGGCCATGGCAGCGGCGTCGTCCGGCCGGGTCCGCAACGTGCACACGCTCGCGGAGTCCTACTGCAACCTGATCGAGGGCTGTGCGGCTGCCGGTGAGTGGGAGCGCGGCGCCGAGTGGTGCCAGCTCGTCGAGGCGTTCGCCCGTGCGCACCGCACCGCCCCCTTGTTCGGGGCGTGCCGCACGATCCATGCGGACGTGCTGATCGCTACCGGGCACTGGCCTGAGGCGGAGACCGCGTTGCAGGCCGCGCTGGCCACGCACGCCCGGTACGTCCCGCAGATGAGTGCGCCTGCCGTCGCGGCGCTGGCGGAGCTGCGGGTGCGGCAGGGCCGGCTGCTGGACGCGGAGCGGCTGCTTGCGGGGCGCCTGGAGGAACCGGCCGGGCTGCGCGCACTGGCGCTGCTGCGACTGGCGGAGCGCCGTCCGCAGGAGGCCGTCGCCCTGCTGGAGCGGGCTGTGCGCGCGTCGAGTGACCACCCCGTCCGCGCCGCACAGCTGCTGGCCGCACTGGTGGATGCGCGCCTGGCCTGCGCTGATGCACCCGGGGCGGCGGAGGCCGTGACCAGGCTGCGGGACATCGCCGACGCCGCCGGCATCCGCCTGGTGACGGCACTAGCCGACTTGGCCACAGCCGGGGTCGATGGCGCCGCTGGGCGAGCCGCCGGTGCTGCGCACATGGCCAGGAGCGCCCTCGTCGGGTTCAGCCGTCTGGCGATGCCGTACGAGACCGGGCAGGCGCGGCTCGAGCTCGCCCGTGCCCTCGCCGGCAACGCACCGTCGCTCGCCCGCGACGAGGCGCGCAGCGCCCTCGCGGACTTCCAGGCCCTCGGCGCCGCACGAGCCAGCGAGGCCGCTGCTCAGCTCCTGCGCGTCCTGGGTAGCGTCGTGGCGCCGCGGCAGCGGGTGCCCGGAGCGCTGACGCCACGGGAGCAGGAGGTGCTCGACCTCGTCTCGCTCGGCGCTTCCAACGCCGACGTGGCACTCGCACTCTGCATCAGCGAGAAGACCGCCGGTCACCACGTCAGTCACATCCTGACCAAGCTCGGTGTCCGCAACCGCACGGAGGCCGCAGCCCAGGCCGGCAAGCTCGCAGGACCGGCTGGAGCCAGGTAGAGGCGCCGCCCTGCCTTCACCGGTCGGCCTCAGGAGCGCCGCTGGACGCAGTCGTCGCGCAGGACCCTGATCGTGGAGGCCGGGGATGCGCCAAGAGAGGTCAGCGGCCTGATGGGACGCGGCACGAAGTTCCCCGCGCAGTGGGGGCAGCGGTCGTGCAGGACGTCCCGTACGCACGTGGCGCAGAACGTGCACTCGAAGCTGCAGACCCGCCACCAGGTCGGCCTCGCCCAGCGGTGCTCTCGTCACGCGGGTGCCAACGGCGCCGGATCCGGGCCGTACGTCAGTGGCGGCGGCGACGAGGCAGGCCCGGGCCCGATCGGGTGCGACGTGCTGCCGGGGTCATCACCGCCTTGGTCGAGCCGGAACGGCGGGTACGCGTCGGTCATCAACCCGGCGTACGCACTGACCCGCAACGACCAGCGGTTCATCCCCATGACCAGGCGGTACAGCGAATCGGGGTACTGGCCGGTGAACAGCTTGCTGATGCCGGCGATGAGGACCAGCAGGCCGACCAGGCCGCCGAAGCCCCACGCCGCGTCGCCGGGGTCTGCATCGCCTCGCCCGATCCACAGACCGCCGCCGACCATGATCGACAGGACGAGGTAATGCGGCAGTGCGAGCAGCCACCACTTGACCAGGACCAGCCGGCGAGACAGGCGGGCCGGGTACGGGATGTGAAGACGCGCCGGGTAGTCCGGAGCGTCGGCGAGGGTGAACGGCGGGTAGCGGTCGGTGCCGAGCGCGCCGTACCCGTAGTAGTGGACACGCCAGGTCCAGCGCATGACGCCGAGGTTGAAGTCGAACAGCGAGCGGGGGTACCGCTCGGTGAACAGGATCGCGAAGAACGCAAGGGCGCTCACCACCACGAAGGCCACCCACAGGAACACCAGCACGACGTAGTGCGGGATCGCGAGCACCCACTTGACCAGCCACAGCCACCTCGACAGGGAGGGGTCCAGGACGGCATCGACGCGTACCGGGTACGGGATGGGGAGGTCGCTCACGGTGCGCCCCCGGTGGGTCGGCCGGCTGTCTGTGCCATGTGCGTTCTCCTGGTGACCTTGATGCTCGAGATCGCGACGTCGATGCTCGGTGCAGGTTCGGCTAGCTGTCTCGGTCCGCACCGGCGCTGGACACGGTCAGCACCAGCTTTCCGCGCACGGACCCCTCGAGCAGCAGCTGCAGTGCCTCGTTCGCTGACGACAACGGCAGAACGCGATCGACGGCGGGAGTCACCCGGCCTGCGTCGATCAAGCCGGTCAGAACTGCCAGGTCGGTGGCGTTCTCCTTGCACACGAACGTCCCGAGACGCTGCCGCACGAAGGGCGACAGCAGGCTCGCGCCGAGCTGGCGCTGCACGCCGCCGAGGATGCGGCCGGCGGTCTCGCCGCCGATGATGACCAGCGTCCCGGTGCGGGACAAGGTCTTGCGCAGACGGGCGACAGGGGTGTTCCCGCCGACGTCGAGGATGACGTCGTAGTCGCACCGCGCGTGATCCCCGGTGGCGTAGTCGATCACGTGGTCCGCACCGAGCGAGCGCACGAGGTCGAGCTTCGCCCCGCTGGCGACGCCGGTGACGACGGCGCCGTACGACTTGGCGATCTGCACGGCGTACGAGCCGACACCGCCGCTCGCGCCGATGACGAGGACCTGCTGCCCGGGCTGCACCTTCCCGTGGTCGCGCACCGCCTGCAGCGCCGTCGTCGCTGAGACCGGCACCGCCGCGGCCTGCTCGAAGGTCAGCGTCGTCGGCTTGGCCGACAGCTTGTCCTCCGCGGCGCGGGCGAGCTCCGCGTACGTGCCGTGCCCGGTGCCGTACACCTCGTCGCCGATGCGGAAGCGCGTGACGCCGCTCCCGACGGCCCTGACGACGCCGGCGAGATCACCGCCGACGACAGGATCGGTGGGCGTCCGGACGCCGAAGCCAGCCAGGCGGATCGGGTAGGGCAGGCCCGTCACGACGTGCCAGACACCGCGATCCACTCCAGCAGCGCGCACCTCCACGAGGAGCTCGCCCGAGCCGATCTCAGGCGCAGCGACCTGCCCGACGCGCAGGACGTCGGCCGGCGCGCCGTACCGGTCCCGCACGACGGCGCGCATGGTCGCGGCCGATGCCGCCGTGCTCTCGGCTTGGTGGGTCGTCATCTGTCGGTGCCTTCCTGGGGATCGTCCTGGGGAGCAGCCGGGCTGGTCAGACGTCCCGGCGCGTGAGGGTGAACGCCGCCGCGGCCAGAGCGACCAGGAGCCAGACGCCGAGTGCGAGGGCGCCGCCAGTCGCGCTGAGGCTGTCGGCGGACGGCGCCGCGTTGAACACGGCGGCTCCGGCGTTGCTGGGGAGGTACGGCAGCAGGTTCTCCTGCCAGCTCCTCGGCAGCAGCAGTCCCAGGGTGGGCGCGACGAGCAGGAGCCCGCACATGGTGGCGACGCCTCCGGCGGTGCTCCGGATGACGAACCCGAGGGCCACGGCCAGGACCGCGACCGCGGTGAGATAACCAGTGACGCCGACGATGCCGCGCAGAACGCCGTCGCCGCCGAACCCGATGCTGTGCTCGTCGAGGAGCCGTTGGCCACCGGCGAAGGAGACGGTCGCGGCGACGAGCATCGACCCGAACGTCACCGCGGCGAACAGCACCGTCTTGGCCCACAGGACGGGCAGCCGGCGCGGGACCGCAGCAAACGTGGCGCGGACCATCCCGGTGGCGTACTCGCCGGTGACGAGCAGGACGCCGAGGACGCTGACGGCGAGCTGGGCGAGGTAGAAGCCCGCGAGCGTGACGTCCAGGGGGCTGAAGGTCGCCTGCTCCTGAGGCGACAGGTCCGACCAGCTGTCGTTGCTGCCCCACCCGGCGAGCCAGCCGATGCCGATCATCAGCACGACCGCGGACAGGAGCGTCCACGCGGTCGATCGCAGGGAGCGGAGCTTGACCCATTCGCTGGCCAGGACGCGCCTGGCGTTGACGGGGTGGTTCTGGACGGTGCGGGCGCGGTCCGCGACGGCTCCAGCGGTCGTGTCCACGGCGGCGGCCGCGTCGGCGTCGGGAGCAGGCTCCGCGGCGAGCGTGCTCATGCTGCGCTCCCGGTCGTCAGGTCGATCAGATCCGCGTCCGGGTCGGTCGCGGCGTGAGCGTGGAACTCGACGGAGTCGCGGGTCATGTCCATGTACGCCTCTTCCAGTGAGACCTGCCGCGGCGTGAGGCCGTGGACGCTGATCCGCAGGTCGCGTGCCAGGTCGCCGATGCCTGCTGCGGTCGGCCCGCAGACCTCCAGGACCTCGGTGTCGGTCCGGACGACGGTGGCGCCGATCCCGGTGAGGGCCTGGGTGAGCGCGTCCGCGCTCGGGGTGCGGACCAGCACGACGTCGCTGGCAGCCTGCGCGAGGAGCTCGCTCATCGGCAGGTCCGCGAGCAGCCGGCCGCGGCCGATGACCAGCACGTGGTCGGCTGTCAGGGCCATCTCGCTCATCAGGTGGCTGGAGACCAGCACCGTCCGGCCGTCGGCGGCCAGGCTCCTGAGCAGGTCGCGGATCCAGCGGATCCCCTCGGGATCCAGGCCGTTGACGGGTTCGTCCAGGATCAGCGTGTCGGGGTCGGCGAGCAGCGCGGTGGCGATCCCGAGGCGCTGGCCCATCCCGAGGCTGAACCCGCCGGCGCGCTTGCTCGCGACCTCGGTCAGCCCGACCTGGTCGATGACCTGCCGAACCCGCTTGGGCCCGATCCCGTGCGTCGTGGCGAGCGCGAGCAGGTGGCTGTAGGCGGTCCGGGAGGTGTGGATCGCCCGCGCTTCCAGGAGCGCGCCCACCACCTGCAGCGGCAGGGGGTGGTCCCGGTAGGGACGTCCCCCGACGGTGACGGTGCCGCTGGTCGGCGCGTCCAGTCCCAGGATCATCCGCATCGTCGTGGACTTCCCGGCGCCGTTCGGGCCCAGGAAGCCGGTGACCTGGCCGGGCTGGACGGTGAAGCTGAGGTCGTCGACGGCCTTCTTCGTCCCGTACGTCTTCGTCAGGTTCCGGGCGTCGATCACCGGTTGCCGCCGACGGATGCCCGGGCTGGAAGGGTCGGCTGCTCGCCCACAGCCGTGGCGTTGCCGCCGTGCCCCTTGAGTCCGATCCGACCCAGGTGTGTGTCGTGGAAGCCGGTCACGTACTTCAGGCCGTAGCCGAGCGCCCGGTCCATCCCGATGTGCGCGAACCAGATCAGCGCGACACCCTGTCCGACCTTCGAGTCGATGAGTACCGCAAGCGCGCCGAGCACTGCCGGTGCCGGGTAGGAGTGGGCCAGGTCGTAGGCGAGCGCCCCGGTCCGGTGCGAGCGCGCGTACCCGACGATGGCGACGTCGGGGACGAACAGCAGCAGCGGGACCAGCCACCACGCCTCGTCCAGGCCGCCGACGAAGACCGCGAGGCTGCCCGCGAACAGGACCAGCCCTTCCCAGCGCAGGAACCGCATCGGCATCCCGGTCACCGCGGGCGCTCCCAGCGCCTGCTGGCTCACGGCGTCGCCGCCGGCACGGGTGCGGCCGGCTCACGCTGCCCGGGGAGCGCATCGCTGAGGTCGATGACCTCGTGGGGCCGCGGCCCTGGGACTGCTGGCTCAGGCAGGAACCGGTCGAGCCAGGCGGGCGACCACCAGTTCGCCTCCCCGAACAGCTTCATCAGCGCGGGGACCAGCAGCGCGCGGATCACCGTGGCGTCGAAGATGATCCCGGCGGCGACGCCGACCGCGAGCGACTTGATCTCGAACCCTGGTCCAGTGGACAGGACGATGAAGGCGAACATCAGGATCAGAGCGCTGCTGGTGACGAGCTTGGCAGTGCGCGCGAGCCCGACCTCGATGGCCTTGTCGGTGGAGCCGGTCTCGTCGTAGGCCTCGCGCATCCGGCTGAGCATGAAGACCTCGAAGTCCATACTGATGCCGTACAGGAATGCGAAGATCATCACCGGGACGTAGGCGATGATCGAGTCGGTAGCGCCGACGTCCCACAGCTGGGAGCCGTGGCCCTGCTGGAACACGAACACGACCACGCCCATCGCGGCGCCGAGCGAGAGCACGTTCAGGACGACCGCCTTGGCGGCCAGCACGATCGAGCGGAACGCTCGTGTCAGCAGGACGAATGTCAGCAGCAGGACCAGCCCGACGATCCATGGGAACGTCGAGAACAGCACGTGCTGGAAGTCCAGGTCGACGGCCGCGAGGCCGGTCAGGGTCCCGTCGGAGCCGGCGAGCGCGGCCTTGGCGCGGTCGGCGATCGCTCCGATGCCCGGAGCGGCGCCATCGACGGCGGGGAACGCCTCCACGAACGATGCCTCGCCGACCCGCCATGCAGCGGGGGCGGAGGCACCGACGACCCCGTCCACGCCCCGCAGCGCCTGCGCGACCTGCTCGGCGTCGCCGCCGTTCTCGACCAGCACGTTGAGCGGCTTCATCACGCCCGGGCTGATGCCCGCGTCGGCCAGGACCTGCCGGCCCGAGATCGCGGTCGAGGTCGCCTCCCCGGGGAAGCGGGACAGCTCGGTCTCCGTGGCCTTCAGCTGCGTGCCCAGGCCGGCGAGGACGACCGTCGCGACGAGCCCGACGGCCGCGACCGCGACGGGGCGGCGCAGCACGAACCTGGCCCAGCGGCCCCAGGCTCCGTCCTCGCCGTGACCGCGGTCGAGCAGGCGCCGGGGCATGACACGCACGTGGTTGACGCGCTCGCCCATCACTGCCAGCAGCGCGGGCAGCAGCGTGATCGCGGCGAGCACGGAGACGAGCGGGATGAGCATCCCGCCGACGCCCATGCCGCGCAGCAGCGGCAGGGGCAGCAGGATCATCGCCAGGAGCCCGATCGCGACGGTCGAGCCCGACACCATGACCGACTTCCCGGCGTGCGTCATCGTCTCGACGACGGCGCTCTCGACGTCGCTGCCGTCGCGCAGCTCGTCGCGGAACCGGAACAGCATGACCAGGGCGTAGTCGATCGCCAGCCCGAGTCCGATCAGCGCGATGAGGAACGGGACGATCGCCGACACCTCCGTCAGGTAGCTGACGCCCCAGACGAGGGTGAACGCGTTGAGGATCGCCGCCAGGGCGATGACCAGCGGCGTCAGCACGGCCGGCAGGGTCCCGAACACGAACAGCAGGATCACCAGCGCTCCGGCCCCGCCGACAAGCGCCTCCAGCAGCACGCCGCTGCCGGCCTGCGTGCCGTCCTGCGTCGCCTCGGTCAGCGCCAGCCGCCCGGTCACGTCGACCGTCGTCCCACTGGGGAGCCCTTCGGCCGCGGTCGCTCGCAGCTTCTCGGCGTTGCTGGTGACGTAGACGCCTTCCTCGCCCGCCGGGTAGACCATCTGGAATGCGGTCCGGCGGTCCTGCGACAGGTACACCGGGTTGGCCGTCGTGAAGAACGAGCTCGTGAACGCGCGCGGGCTCGCCTGCGCGACACGTTCCATCGCTTGCTCGACCTCATCGCTGCCGCTGATGTCGCCGTCCGCATGGAAGACCACGACGACCGGGGTGCGGTCCCCGATGCCAAGCGCCTGCAGGCTCCGCTGGCCGGCCTCGTACGCCGGCTCCCCGGGGACCGACGTCTTGCTGGTCCAGCGGTCGGAGACCTGGATCGTGCTGAAGACGCCGAACACCGTCAGCGCGGCCCAGAGGGCGATCACGGTCCAGCGACGTCGCACGATCACGTGAGCGAGAGAGGTGAGCATGACGGGCTCCTGAGGACGGTGAACGGGCGCGGTTGCTGCTGAAGGTCCCGCGTCGGGTCGGTGTCGCGGCAGGAGCGCAGGTGCACTGACGCTGTCGCACGCGGGTCATCTGCGGCGGGCGTGCGCGAGCTGCGGCACCAAGGACCGTGCGGCCGGGCCGCCCCGCTCAGGAGCAGCAGGTGTATCGGCATCCACGGCATCGCCCGGGGCAGGCCCGTGCGTCGGAGAGGCGAGCTGGGAAGCGAACTCGGCCGCGTCAGCACCGGGAAGGTGACGGCCTGCGACGGTCGGAACACTCCCCCTCGGACCACGGTCTGGCAATGCCCCTGAGTGACTGTTCTTGATCTTGAGAGGGGGCATAGCGCAGCGTGAGCGAGCACGGGGGCGCTTGTCCGCTCAAGGTGCGATGTGGGGGCCGGCGGAGACCGTTCACGAACCTCCCCGACCAGGTGCTCAGCCTGGGTCGGCATCACCGACTCGCTCGTGCTGTCGAAGGTCGTCCACTCGCTGTTGCGGCACAGGCGCCTGTACGTCACGCGAGCAAGCCATGACGAGCACGCAGGGCCTCGACCGGCACCGGAGCTGCAGCCTCGCCGCGTGCACGGCATCAGGCCGGCCGTGGCCGGCCGTGTGTCAGCTGCGCACGTGGGCCAGTACAGCCAGCACGCGACGGTTGCTGGCCGCATCAGCGTGCAGGCCGAGCCCACTGAAGAGGGTGCTGACGATCGGCTCGACGGTCGTGATGCTCAGGTGGAGCTCGTCGCAGATCCCGCGTTGGAACGGCCGCGAGCCATGAGCTCGAGGACGTCGCGCTCGCGACTGGCCGACCGACCGCCTCCTGACAGGGCTCTGCTCGTCGCGCCGCTGATCTACCCGGCTGCTGGCTCGACCTACGCCGCACGGGGCTTCGACGACGGCGTCGGCGGGATGCTGCACGTGCTCGGCGCCATCGCGCACGGCTCCGGTCAAGCGCGGGGCGGGGGCCCTACTGAGGCCGCCGAGAGAACCGCTCCAGCTGCAATCGGCATGCCCGGCCGCGGCGACGGCCTCGCCGGTTCTCCGGTGGGGCCGTCGCCGTGGCGTCGTGCTGTGTCAGTGCAACAGCACGGGCGCGGACGTCGCGCGGTCCTCTGCGTCGAGCAGGTGCGACGGCTCCTTCTTCCGCGGGAGGAAGGCGACCGGGATCAGTGCGAGGAGGACCAGCACGAACGCGACCGTGAACGTCGTCGCGAAGCCGTCGGCCAGGAAGGCCAGCGGCTCGACAGGAGTCGAGGGCGTCGACGTGAGCTGGTTGGTCAGGACGACGGACAGCACCGCGGTGCCGATCGAGCCGCCGATCTGCTGGACGATGTTGACCAGCGTCGATCCCCGGGCGACCTCGGCGTTGGTCAGCGACTTCAGTGCCGACGTCATGATGGGCATCATGGTGCCGCCCATGCCGAGGCCCATCACGAACAGCGCCCCGCACAGCACCCAGTAGGAGGTGTCGGCGCCGACCTGGGTGAAGACGAAGAAGCCGCTCGCCATCACCAGCAGGGCGACCGGCACGGTGCGACCGATCGGCACCTTGTCGGCGAGGATGCCGGCGACCGGCATCGTCAGCATGGCGCCCAGTCCCTGCGGGGCGATCAGCAGACCAGCCATCAGGGTCGTCTCGCCGCGCACCTGCAGGAAGTAGGACGGGAACAGCAGGCCGGCGCCCATGAACGCGATGATGAAGACGAACATGGACACGGTGGCGATCGTCAGCCGACGGTTCTTGAACAGGCGCAGGTCGATCAGCGGCTTCTCGGTCCGCAGCGCGTGGAAGACGAAGGTGACGATCAGCAGGACACCCACGGTCGCCGATACCCACACCCGCGGGCCGAAGGACGCTCCCTCGCCGCCTTCGGCGATCGAGGAGACGCCGAACAGGAACAGGGCCAGGCCCGGCGAGAGCAGCAGCATGCCCGTGAAGTCGAACCGCTCCGTCGTGCTCGGCTCGTCCTTCGGAAGCACACGGGCCGAGTACACGAGCGCCGCGAGGCCGATCGGCAGGTTGATCAGGAAGATCCAGTGCCACGAGGCGATGTCGATCAGCCAGCCGCCGAGGATCGGGCCGGAGATGGGGCCGAGCAGCATCGGGATGCCGAGCAGGGCCATGAGCCGACCGATGCGGTCCGGACCCGCTGCGCGGGTCAGGATCGTCATGCCCAGCGGCATCCGCATGCCGCCGCCGAGGCCCTGCAGGACGCGGAAGGCGACCAGCATCTCGATCGAGGTGGCCATCGCGCACAGCACGGACCCGGCGGTGAACAGGAACAGGGCCGCCAGGTAGAGGCGCTTGGTGCCGAAGCGGTCGGCGGCCCAGCCGGTGAGCGGGATCACGGTGGCCAGAGCCAGCGTGTACGCCGTCATGGTCCACGCCACCGTGGCGTAGGTGGCGTCGAAGACGTCCTGGAAGGTCGGCAGCGCGATGCTGACGACCGTGATGTCGAGGATCGACATGATGGCGCCGAGGACGACGACACCTGCGATCTTGAGGACGGGCCCGTCGATCTCCTCCGGGTACGCCATCTCGGTCGGCGGGGCTTGCGTGCTCACAGTCAGTTCTCCTGGTCGGTACGCAGGCGGAGGACGCCGCCCGCGAGGATGTTCGTGAGGGCACGGTGCAGCCCCTCGCGGTGCTCGGGCGGAAGGGCGTCGGTGAAGACCCTGAGGGACTCCCGCTTGGCCTCGACGTGCTGCGCCACGAGCCCTTCACCAGTCGGCGTCAACGACACGAGCTTGACCCGCCGGTCGGCCGGGCTCTCGCGCCGCTCGACCATGTCCAGGCACAGGAGCTGCTCGACGTTGCGCCCAGCGGCAGCCACCGACAGGCCGAGCGCCTCCGCGATGGCGTGGATGGGCATCGGCTCAGAGGTCCGGGTCAACAGGAAGAGGGTCCGTACCTGGGAGAACGACAGGTCGCTCTCTATCAACGCGTTCAACCCGTCGGACTCGCCGGCGGCCATGAGACGCGTCAGGAACTCCATGAGCACGTCGTGGAGCTGGTCGGGTCGCTGTGGCACCCCAAGACCATAGCGGCAACGCAACTATCTACAACGTGCAATGTTCGCAACATCACAATGATCGCCCTTCGCCGCGTCCGGCGAGGCCCTGGGTACGCGCACGTGCAGCACGTGTCACCGACCTGGGCCGTGGGCGGCGCGTCGTCACCTGCTCGTGCTCGCAACGAGGGCGACGCCGTCCCGACTGTCGCAGTGAGCGCGTCTGCCCCGCAACGTGGCGACGGGGTGAGTCCTCTGCATCAGCACCGGCCCGCCGCTAGCGTCAATCGCGTGAACGCAGTCTCGACACCCCGGATCGAGACCGTGCAGGCGCTGTCCGCGCTGTTCGAACGTCGCGGCATCGAGGTCGCGCTCGGAGGGTCAGCGCTCCTTGCTGCCTTAGGACTGGTCGAAGTGGTACGCGACTGGGACCTCACGACCGACTCGCGCGCCGAACCGGTCGAGGCCGTGCTGACGGAGTTCGGAATGACCTTCCTGCGCGCCCCGCGCGATGCGGCGTTCGCCACTGAAGCCTGCTTCGTCGTGGACGCAGGCGACCACACGATCGACGTCCTATCCCGGTTCGCGTTGCACACACCGGATGGAGTGATGGTGGTTGCCACATCGACTCCGAGGACGTGGCGCGGCATGTCGCTGGGCGAACCGGAGGAATGGGCTCGGGCGTACCGAATCATGGGTCGTCCTGACCGGGCCGCCGCCCTCGAAGCATGGCTTCGCGACAACGCATAGGTGGCCGCGAGCGGCGAACGGTAGGTTCCGTTAGCTCGCAAACTGCGTAGTCTGCGATGAGTGCGGCATCGCCTGCTCCTGACACTGTGCTTGACCTCGGTGAGTCTGATTGGCTGCAAAGCAGCCTCCTCGTGCCTCGGCCCCGCCTTCAAGACGTTCAGCAGCGAGAAGACCGGCGGCGCGGCGTCGCCCGAGGAGGCGGCCAGCCGTTATGCCGCGAACATGCGGGCGCCCAAGGCGCCGCAGTACGGCTGGACCAAGGACGCTGACGCAGGGGATGGCGCGGTGCTTGTCATCAACGGCGGCTGGCGGTTCCGAACGAAGAGGCTGCGGGACCGCACCTGGACGGTCTCGAGCGGGGAGCGCGACCAACGGTAGGTGCCGTGTCCGAGCCGCCGCGCGTGCGGCATGCGGCAGGGACTGCCCAGACTCCGGTTGACCCGGTCGGGTAGGTGGAGTCAGGCCGCGGGAGCGGCCTGAGTGATGGTCTCGTACTCGATCGGCGTCATGCGGCCGAGGGCGTCCTGGCGGCGCCGGCGGTGGTAGGTGTTCTCGATCCAGATGACGATCGCCAGCCGCAGGTCCTCGCGGGTCTGCCAGCGCTGGCGGTCCAGGACGTTCTTCTGCAGCAGGCTGAAGAACGACTCCATCGCGGCGTTGTCCGCGCATGCCCCGACGCGGCCCATCGAGCCGCGCAGCTGCGCGTCGCGCAGCCTGCACGATGAGAGCCCGCGCCGACGTCCACAAGGACGCCGTGTTGACGATGTCGGACGCCGTCATGACGGTCGACCCGGGTCCGACCATCCCGCTGCACACCCGCAGACAGACAAACAGGCAGGAGGCGGTGCAGTCGCGGGAAGCCCGGGGCTCCGCTCTGCGGCAAGCGGCTCGGCGGGCGTAGGTTCCAGCCATGTTGGCGATCCGATGACCGTCCCGAGGATCCTGCTCATCGCCTACCCGGATGTGCAGATCCTGGACGTGACAGGGCCGCTCGAGGTCTTCTCCTGCGCCACGCGGTTCGTGCCCGGCGTCTCCTACGACCTGCAGGTCGCGAGCCTTCACGGCGGGCCGGTACGAGCCAGTTGCGGACTGTCGTTCGACACGGTCGCTGTGACCGACGTCGCTGGCGGTGTCGACACGCTGGTCGTCGCCGGTGGCCGCGGCGTGGACGACGTCGGCGCGGACGAAGCGTTCGTCCGTGAGGTGCAACGGCTGGCCGCCGATGCGCGCCGGGTCACGTCGGTGTGTACCGGCGCGTTCGTGCTGGCGGCGGCGGGGCTGTTGGACGGGCGGCGCGCGACGACGCACTGGCGCGAGTGCGCGGACCTGGCTCAGGGCCATCCGCAGGTGTCTGTGGACCCTGACGCGATCTACGTCAACGACGGCAACGTCTGGACGTCTGCCGGTGTCACCTCGGGCATCGACCTGGCGTTGGCGCTGCTGGCTGAGGACCACGGCCGGCAGGCTGCCGCTCGTATCGCGCGCCAGCTGGTGGTGTACCTGCGGCGGTCAGGCGGGCAGGCGCAGTTCTCGGTGCTCCTGGCGGCGCAGAGTGCCGACCGGGAGCCGATCCGGGAGCTCATGAGCTGGATGCTCGACCACCTCGCGGAGGATCTGTCCGTCCCGGCACTCGCGCGTCGCGCCTCGCTGTCGGAGCGACAGTTCACTCGCGTCTTCAAGACCGAGGTGGGCGTGAGCCCGGCGGAGCACGTGGAATCGGTCCGCCTCGAGTGCGCCTGCCGGCTGCTCGAGACGACCACCGGCTCGATCGAGCACGTCGCGAAGATCTGCGGGTACGGCGTGCCCGAGACCATGAACCGGTCGTTCCGTCGCCGCCTCAACACCACGCCGGGTGAGCACCGGCGGCACTTCAGCACCAGCGCGTAGTCCTCTCCGTCTGACGATGCTTCTCCTCCCGCCTTGAACGCACCTGCTCGGGTGCGATAGGAGCGGCCGTCGTGACCAGTCCTGCCACCGTCCCCTCGTGCCGCGAGGGAGTGGTCCTGGGCACTTGTCTTGGCGCGCACGTCGAGGTCCTGGCCGGCAGCAGTGGCGTGACGATCGTGGCCCCGGAACCGGTGAGGTGCTGGCCGAGCACCCGCTGATGGCGCCCGGTGAGGCCAGCGTGCTGGACGCCCACTACAGCCGGCACCGCCCCAACAGCCCAGCCCGCAAGGTGACTGCGAGAACGGCTG